>CAYMPX010000210.1:1606-4926 GCA_964392135.1 uncultured Methylomarinum sp. | reverse complement strand
CTATTGTAGTAAAGACCTCGGGAATGACGGTTGGCTCACATAGACTTCACAGACATAATGAGAAGTTACTCACGGTTAATTGCTGAATTAAGATACGCTACTGCCCTGAAGTATCAAGAGGATTAATAAAGCACTTAATCAGAAAACCGGCCGATGCACCCATCACTAACCATAACAAGGCATTGCCGATACTGGTCTGAATAATAAATTGATGCCATAGTGTGGTTAATGCCTCAATCGCTATAGGCTCAGTATTTGCAAAACCATGCGTTTCGGGCTGAGGCGTGCCAAAAATATGCGGAATTATTATCAAAACAACCCCGACACCTTTGTAAAACAAAGATTGAAAAGCAATCATCCATAATGAAACAGCAGTAAAAATAACCGTCACTAACCACCATACTTGACGACCTTCAAGATAAGCGGCTTCCATACCCGGAATTTCAGGAGGCAGACCCAATGCAGGCGCAACAAACAGGGTTAAATAAGCGGCTATTCCCCAAAACAGCCCTTTAATAGCCGTCACTTCAGGTTTCACTGACATGGCACTAAGCAACATCAGTGCATAAGCAAAACATAACAAGAAATTAGTCCCAAAACTCCATGCGTTGCGTTCCATACCATCGGCTGGCGACCAGGCTTCTATTTGATGGTTAACCGGTTCTAATATTTCATAGACTTCCGAACTTAAAATAATCGGGGTTATAAAAAAAGCTTGATAAGCGCTGAATATTAATCCAGCAACAATCGCAATGATAAAAGCAGATAAAACAAGGTTTCTAAAGTACATGATGCCTAATACCTATACGTTAAAATGCCCCCGAACTTGATGCATATCGGGTTCTGAGTTTCTATCATCAATTGCAGCGTACATTACGAAAAGATCAGGGACAGATCCCGAACTGCGAATATCTTGTTATTCTTAATCAAGAATTCGTAATTCGGGAGCTGACCCCGTAATTTTCCCTTGCCTGAACGGGGCTTTCACCCGCTGGAATAATTGACCTTTCTCGACCGCACACCCCATAATTTTTGTTCACGTATTTTTCTGCTATTTCTTAATAAACTGATAAATATCGCCAAATCGAGCTTTCAATGTCATACTTTTATCATCAATATCAACTAACGAGAAGTTATCAAAGCGACCTGATCTACCCAAAATACCAACTTTTAATTTATTATCTTCAATTTCATATTTAACGGGTAATTGATCATAATATCCGCCATTTCGTGGAATATGTGTAATGACAACCGTACCATCATTATTAAATATCCAGGTATCTTCTCGTATCACTGTTGAGCCTGATTTAACAGATTGCTTGGTATACTCTAGCGCCCAAGCACCTTGAATACTTTGGTTGCTCAAGCTACCTTCAGCAAAAACACTGGTACTAACCGCTAAAAAACTACTTAAAATGACAGCTAATTTTAATTTTTTCATTTAGTTTATTGACTCTTTTTGATAGAGAAAGCATTGTACACATTCACTTTCAATAATGTACGGTTAATTACCTACATTAAAAACCAAGGGTAATTATCTGAGATAACGACCCACCCGAAAGAAACATAGCAGGAATTACGGGGTCAGGTTCCGAACTGCGAATGCCTTGTTATTCTTGTCAAGCCCTGACCAGGTTTGAATTATTTTACATTATTACCTCGGGAACCTTTTCGTAACATCATCATAATCACCTGTTATTGTTTCGCTTTACCCGGAACGCATTGTATAACTTGAGATAGATTTAAAACAAGTACCCTGCAATGGTAACGCTCTAACGGATAATATTAGGATTCATTTCTTATATAATACCAATAACCTATTATTAGCCGGCATAGCATAATCCTCTTTGATGATTAATCCTGCTGTTTTTGCCAATTTTTCTATGGTTGCAAAATCACGAATCCCACTTTTGGGGTCACGTAATTTAAGCGACCGATCAAACAACTGATTACTGGCGCTGGTGTAGTGTCCATTGTAATTGAAAGGACCATAAATACAGACAAAGGCATGTTCTGTTAAATAGTTAGCCAAACCAGAAAAAAAACATTCCACTTCCTGCCAACTCATAATATGTAAGGTATTGGCAGTGAACAATGCATCAATTTTCTGACAAGGCCATCGCTCATCAACTACATTTAACGCCAAACTTTTGGGTAAGTTTGTTAGCTTTGCTTCTTCAATCCAGCAATTTATACCCGCCAGGTTTTCTTTTCTGTCTGTTGCTTGCCAGATTAGATGAGGCAGGTTTTTGGCAAAATAACAGGCGTGTTGCCCGGTACCACTGCCTATTTCAAAAACAGTGGCAGGCTCTCGAAAAATAGTCTGAATTATCTGTAAAATAGGCTGTTTATTATTTTCACAAGCCTTAGAAAAAGGTTTTGTCATTTCTAATGAAAATTAAGCAAATTAATAGTATGACAGAAGTTGATGCTGTCTGCTGGAACAGTCTTGTACAAAATAAAGATCCTTTTGTTCGCCATGAGTTCTTGCTGGCTTTAGAACAAAGCGGTGCTGTCAGTGCTAAAACTGGCTGGTATGCCTATCACTTACTGGTCTTTGAGCAACAACAACTCATTGCAGCCATGCCGCTATACTTAAAAACACATTCCCGAGGCGAATATGTGTTTGATCAACAATGGGCAGATGCTTATCAACAATCAGGAATGGATTATTACCCAAAATGGCTAAATGCGATTCCTTTTACACCGTGTCAGGGACAGCGTTTTTTAATTAAACCAGGGGTTGATAGTCAGTCAGTTATCCATTTATGTATTGATTTTATTAAGCAGTTATCCGACCTGGATAATATTTCCAGCCTACATTGTCTTTTTCCTACACAAAACCAATCTGAACAATTACAACAACTGCATATTCGTGTAGGGGTGCAGTTCCATTGGTTTAATAAAAATTATGATGATTTTAACGATTATCTACAACGCTTCACTTCCAGACAACGCAAAAAAATCAACAAAGAACGTCGTAAAATCACTGAACTGGGCATTACATTTCAAAGAGTCAGTGGTTTGGAAATATCTGAACAACAATGGCAGATTTTCTTTCAGTTTTATGAATTAACTTATCTAAAAAGGGGGCAATCGGCTTATTTAAATATTGATTTTTTTAAACAACTGGCACAGAGTATGCCAGAACAAATAGTGTTAATCCTGGCGATTAAGAATCAAAATTACCTCGGTGCGGCTCTTAGTTTTATAGGAGAAAAAACTTTATATGGTCGTTATTGGGGCTGTTATGAAGAATATAACAGTTTGCATTTTGAAACCTGTTATTACCAAGGACTGGAATATTGCATTGAACATCA
>CAYMPX010000210.1:0-1506 GCA_964392135.1 uncultured Methylomarinum sp. | reverse complement strand
AGAAAGCCACTCACGGCTAAGGCAAATAATGAACCATGTGTCACCAATAAGCCAAAGGCACTTGGGATGTGATATCCGATGTGGTATTCACCCTGGAATAAACAGGCAACCATATCACCAATAAAATTTGGTTCAATATCAAATAATTGCCACTGCAAAGGTAAAAAACTAAAAACAAGGAATGAACCACTTAATGTAGCACCTAGCATCGTTGCCTTTTTTAAAGCCATTTTATCCGAGGAATAGGTCGCTAAAGCGGGCATAATCGCTAATGCTTGCAAAGCAATATGATAAGTCGATAGCTCACTTAAAAACAGATTAGTACCAAATCCACATTGGTCAACAACCGGATAGGCAAAATATTGAATAAATTCCATTAATGAAAAATGGAATATGGCATAAGCACGTGCTACCCTGACCCAAAGCGGTTCACTTTTATCGAGATAAGTAACACTAGAAGCAACGAGTCCAACCAGACCCAGCCCAAGAGACATATTGGCACTAAAACACATAAATATTCCGTAAATCTAAAGTAATCTATATTAAAAGCATGGCTATACCCAGCGTAAGGCGTATAATAACAGAACTCCAACATCAATTCTTGTCATTTAAACATCAGAATTTACAAATAATTGTGATTTACTCACTTTGTCTGATGACTTTTTATTCTAATTCTATAGCAAACCAAAGACCAAACGATCATATAAATAGCCGTAAAATGTGACATAAATCAAACCACCTATTTATACTTGGCAGGGTCATGGATACAGTTTTCTATCGGCTAATTTTACCAACGAACTGCATAAAGCACAATAAACAGTGACTTACCCATCACCCTACCCTCCCCACTGTTACTCTATGTAATCATTTCTCAAGAAGCAGCTATTTATTCTTCAACACCACATCATACTAAAGAGATAAGAAAATTATATGTATAAAATAAGATATTTACTAGCTAGCCTTCTACTATCATCCTGCTCTACGCAATCCGTTCAACCACTCTCAAATACTCATTCCACAATCACTAATACTGAAATTTCCTTGAGTCCTGCCCTTCCAGCACCCGATTTGACACAAATAAAAGCCGGAAAAATATTAAAGCTGACTAGAATAATGGAAGGCGGTGCCTGTAAAAACAAGCAACAAGGCGCTACAGGCTTATTTCGACTTTATACAAACCCTGATGATATTCAGCGTATTAAACAGTATCAAGGATCAGGCGTTTTTGCTGGTTTTGAAGTGCTCATTAAAGCCTTTTCTATGCGAGCGCTACAACAGGCAATAGATCATGTTGATTTTCAGACAGATGCTTATGCACTGAATGAAATTGATACCCAAAGAAAACTGGCAGATCAATTAATAAATCTGTTCATTGATTTAATTGCTGATGATATTGCTAACTTCGAGACAGAAACAACACTAATGATTGATGTGTCCCCTCTGCCGGATTCCTTGACTATTTATTTAAATGGTTGCGAAACACCTCATAAACATTGATTGTAATTT
>CAYMPX010000209.1:0-4933 GCA_964392135.1 uncultured Methylomarinum sp. | reverse complement strand
ATTACCCTGGCACTTTAATTTTTGTCAGTCATGATAGAGAATTTGTCTCTTCATTAGCGACGCGTATACTTGAACTTACCCCAACAGGTATTGTTGATTTTCGCGGGACTTATGAAGATTACTTAAGTAGTCAGGCGTAGGTTTTTACCTTATTAAAAGCATAAAAAAGGGCGTATAGATCAAATCTATACGCCCTTTTTTAAGTGATGACGATTATGCTTTAGCTAATTCAGCACGCATCTCATCAATGACTTTTTTGTAGTCAGGTTGACTGAAAATTGCAGAACCTGCAACAAACATATCAGCACCGGCTGCTTTAATCTCACGGATGTTGTCAACTTTAACGCCGCCGTCAATTTCTAAACGGATATCATAGCCACTATCGTCAATTAATTTTCTAGCGGCACGTAATTTATCCAGTGTAGCAGGGATAAATGATTGTCCGCCAAAACCGGGGTTAACAGACATTAATAAGATAATGTCTACTTTGTCCATGACATAATCTAAATAGCTTAATGATGTCGCCGGGTTGAATACTAAACCAGATTTACAGCCCGCATCACGAATCATTTGCAGCGAACGATCAATATGCGTTGATGCTTCCGGGTGAAAGGTAATCATGCTTGCGCCGGCTTTAGCAAAATCAGGAATGATTCTGTCTACAGGCTCAACCATTAAATGTACATCAATAGGTGCAGTTACGCCATGATTTCTTAATGCATCACAAACTAAAGGACCAATGGTCAGGTTCGGTACAAAGTGATTGTCCATAACATCGAAATGGACGACATCAGCACCTGAAGCCAAAACATTATCTACTTCTTCACCTAACTTAGCGAAATCAGCTGAAAGGATGGAAGGAGCTATCCAGTTATCTGTCATTATCTAATCCTCTTTGTTTAAAAATGCCATTATAGCGTTTTTTACCTTGGTTTTGTTAATCTATCCTTTTTGAGCAGAAAAATGCCTCGCTAGACATAAGCTGTCGGGTAAAATAATAAGTAATCTATTTTCCCTCCCGGAGAGCGCATAATGAAAGATAAATTAAGTTGTTTTAAAGCCTATGACATTAGAGGTGAGTTGGATGTCGAGTTAGACAATGATGTGGCTTATCGTATAGGCAGGGCATTTGCCAGAACATTAAATTTAAAGTCGGTTGTGGTGGGGGGGGATGCACGATCAACCAGCGCTGACTTGAAAATGGCATTGGCGAAAGGCTTGCAAGACGAGGGCTGTGATGTCATAGACATCGGTATGGTGGGTACAGAGGAAATTTATTTTGCGACCAGTCATTTGAATGTGGATGGCGGTGTTGAAGTCACAGCATCGCATAACCCGATTAATTATAACGGCATGAAACTGGTAAGAGAACAAAGCAAACCGGTTTCGGGGGATACCGGTTTAAATGATATACAGCAGATGGCTGAGCAACAGCCATGGTTAACAGAAACAGCTAAAGTTGAAAAAGGCGGCTACAGTGAAGTCTCTATTCTGGCTGCGTACGTTGAGCATTTGTTAGGCTATATCAATGCTGAAAATATTAAACCACTTAAATTGGTGGTTAATTCAGGTAATGGTTCTGCAGGGCATGTGATTGATGCATTGGAAGCGCGGTTTAAAGAGCTGCCAATCCCTGTGGAATTTATTAAAGTACATCACCAGCCTGATGCCACTTTCCCTCATGGTATACCTAACCCATTATTGCCAGAAAACCGGGCAGATACCAGCGAGCAAGTGAAAGCACATGGTGCTGATATGGGTATTGCCTGGGATGGTGACTTTGATCGTTGCTTCTTGTTTGATGAGTGCGGTGAATTTATCGAAGGCTATTATATAGTGGGTTTGTTAGCCGATGCTTTTTTAAAGAAGCAGGCGGGAGCCAAGGTAATTTACGACCCTAGACTGACCTGGAACACGCAGGAAATAGTCGAAAAAGCCGGTGGTGATGCCATCATGTCTAAAACAGGTCATGCGTTTATTAAAGAACGTATGCGTAAAGAAGATGCGGTTTATGGCGGAGAAATGAGCGCGCATCATTATTTTAGAGACTTTTTTTACTGCGATAGTGGCATGATTCCCTGGTTATTGGTTGCCGAATTACTTTGTGTGCGAAATAAGCCACTGTCTTCTATGGTGGCTGAGCGCATTGCTAAATTCCCATCGTCGGGGGAAATTAATAGCAAACTGGCAGACCCAAAAGCGGCAATCACTCGCGTTTTAGATGCTTACAAAGCCGATGCTATTCATATTGATATGACGGATGGCATTGGAGTTGAGTTTGATAACTGGCGTTTTAATTTACGCTCATCCAATACCGAGCCGGTGGTGAGACTAAATGTAGAATCGCGCGCCGATGTGGCATTAATGCAAACTAAGACCGATGAGCTGTTGAAATTATTACGGCTATAGGTGGATAGGCTAAAGATAAGGTAAAATGGATATTATCATGTAGCTTTGATGTAACAAAGTGACATCAAGGTTGATCTATGGTTCCTTGATTCCGTTTTGCTGCATCAGGGCTATGATAGAAGTACGCTGTTTTAAACATACAAAAAGGTAGATAAGGTAAACAATGAAGAATTATAAAATCGCAGTGTTGGCGGGTGATGGAATTGGTCCGGAAATTACAAAGGAAGCGCTTAAAGTTTTAAAGCGGGTTGAAGAGCGTAACGATGTGACATTTGAATTGCTACCTGCGTTATTTGGTGCCTGTGCGTATTTTGCAACAGGTGATGCATTTCCTGATGAAACCAAAGCGATTTGTGATAGCGCAGATGCGATTCTTAAAGGGCCGATTGGGTTAAGTCATGAAGAGTCCAGGAATATCCCTGTTGATAAACAACCCGAACGTGGCGCATTGTTACCAATGCGTCGGCGTTACAATACCTATGCAAATTTTCGTCCGGTTTCTTTACCTAAAGCGCTGGCGCATTTTTCACCTTTAAAGCCGGAAATTATCGGTGAAGGAATAGATATTGTTATTGTGCGTGAGCTGGTCGGTGGACTTTATTTTGGCGAAAAGGAAACCGGGGTTAATGATAAAGGTCTGCGTTATGTAAAGGAAACTTTGGAATATGATGAAGCTCAAATTCGTCAGATTTTAATTCAAGCGTTTAAGTTAGCCAGTACCAGAAAAAAAGTTTTACATAATATTCATAAAAGTAATGTTTTAAAATCCAGCGTGTTATGGAATGAAATATTAGAAGAAGTGGCTAAAGATTACCCTGAAGTTGAAGTAATTAATATTCTGGTTGATGCAGCAGCAACGCTATTATGTTTAAAACCCACCCAGTTTGATGTCATGGTAATGGAAAACATGTTTGGTGATATTTTAAGCGACCAAGCCGGTGGTATTCTGGGGTCTTTAGGTTTAATGCCTTCGGCTTGTATCGGTGATGATAAGGCTTATTATGAGCCGTCTCATGGCTCAGCGCCTGATATTGCGGGTAAAAATATAGCCAATCCCTATTCTATGATTGGCTCAGTGGCTATGATGCTGGAAACCAGCTGTGATATGGCAGATGAAGCAAAGAATGTATGGGCGGCTATGCAAGGCGTGTTTGCTGATGGTTATTCAACAGCGGATCTGTCTAAACCGGGTTCAGGTGTGAAAATGATTGGTACTGAGGAATTTGGCGATAAGGTGGTTGAAAAATTAACCGCAATGCCAAAAGTGTAATTGCTCATTTTAGTTTATCGATTAATCAAGGGTAAAGTGCAAACTTTGCCCTTTTTTTTATAACTGAAGAAAAGCACAGTATGAAACGAATTAAAGCCAAATCAACAAAAGCAGAAGCAGCCAGTCATTTGCTTGAAGCATTACAGCATTATTTTGTGAGTCGGTTAAATGGAATGGATACACCTCAACAAGCTGAACAATGTTTTGCAGCGGTAGAATGGTTTAGAGATCAAGGACAACATGGAGGGGGGGTGCGTTATGTGGCTACGAATGCGCAATTATTTAATCGAGCATCGGTCAATGTGTCTCAAGTACAGTATGATAATGAGCTAAATAAGCGTCTTGCTTCAGCAACTGCATTATCAACCATTATCCATCCAAAAAACCCTCATGCTCCCTCAGTTCATATGCATATAAGCTGGACAGAAATGAAGGATGGTAAAGGCTATTGGCGGATGATGGCAGATTTAAATCCAGCGATAGAAAATCAACAGGCAATCGCTTTATTTTCAGCGGCTTTAAAGAAGGTAGCAGACAAACAGTATCCGTTAGCGCAAGCGCAAGGCGATCGTTATTTTTATATCCCTGCTTTAGAAAGACATCGAGGCGTGTCACATTTTTATCTGGAACACTATAACAGTGGTGATGAGCAGGCAGATAGTCACCTGGCGAAAACATTAGGCGAGTCGGTGATTGATAGTTATATTGAACTATTTAAGCATGTTATTGAAAACAACCCTAAGCCAACGCTGGCAGATTACAAAAAACAGCTGGCTTATCATACTCTTTATGTGTTTCAAGTATTGACATTAGATAGAGGAACAACCTCTGGGTTATTAGTGCATGATCAAAATGATTTAGGTATTATGGGATCGTTACCCGCACAGATAGATAAAACATTATTGGCGTGTTGGCAGGAGAAGCTAAGTACCCCGCAAGATCACTTGTTAGCGGCTATTTTACAGGCATTACCTGATAAATCACCTTGTTTGATTGCTGATAAGGTTAAGCTGGCTTTGGCGACAGTCGTGCGTCAACACTATAGAAAATACCCGAAAGCATTGTCTATGCAAGCGCAGGGTAATAGTATTCCAGCCACAGTGGAAAATCACACACAATAGACTGGATCAAGCTAATACACACAAGGCGTTCAGGTTATTAATTTATACACCAATAACCTGTACTCTTAATTATCTCTAAATAGTTACCTTTTGAATAGTATTTCATAGTATTCAAACGGTTTTGAAAGCGGCA
>CAYMPX010000208.1:0-4955 GCA_964392135.1 uncultured Methylomarinum sp. | reverse complement strand
AGCTTTTACAACATTGCCTACATGGATGTAGGTACTTAGCGTGAGCATTACGCCAGGGATGGCGTGTAGTAGAACAACGCAGGAGCAGTTGTCGAGGATGCGGTAGCTGTGACGATGGGAATCTACTGGTTTGTGTGTTCCAGGTTAAATTTTTACTATTTAATGTAAAAACACGCACTAATTTTAATATTTCAAAATAGTTAGAAGTGGCAATTCATCCCCTGAGCTAAAGACTGATGGGTTTTCTTGTCACAAAATTTATAAATGCGATTAATCGGGTGAGATATCTTGATATAATCACTCGGTATTTTAAAAATGAGGGCCGATTTGGTCTGGGGCGTGTAGCTTGAACGATATGGTTAAAAATATAATTTTGTGGGTGGTCATTGCGGTTGTATTAATGTCCGTTTTTAATAATTTTGGTGCACGGCCTAATCGCAGTGATAGTTCGGTATCTTATTCTCAATTCCTTGATGCCGTTAAAGCCGGTCAGGTTCAGCAAGTCATTATTGATGAGCACAGCATTAAAGGGAAAATGCAAACTGGTGAAAAATTTAGAACTTATGCGCCTGAAGATCCGCATTTAGTAGATGACTTGTTAGCAAACGCTGTTGAGATTAAAGCACAACCCCCCGAAGAACCTTCAATGTTAATGACATTGTTAATGTCATTTGGTCCCATCTTGTTATTAATTGCTGTATGGATATTCTTCATGCGACAAATGCAAGGCGGTGGCGGTGGCGGTCGTGGCGGTGCAATGGGCTTTGGTAAAAGCAAAGCGCGGATGTTGGATCAAGAACAAAATAAAGTGACTTTTGCTGATGTTGCAGGCTGTGATGAGGCAAAACAAGAAGTTGAGGAGATGGTTGATTTCCTTAAAGATCCAGCCAAATATCAGAAATTAGGGGGTAGTGTGCCGACAGGTGCCTTAATGGTAGGGCCTCCTGGAACAGGTAAAACCTTGCTGGCGAGAGCGATTGCCGGTGAAGCAAAAGTACCTTTCTTCACTATTTCAGGTTCGGATTTTGTAGAAATGTTTGTGGGTGTCGGTGCCTCTCGTGTCCGTGATATGTTTGAACAAGCCAAAAAACATGCGCCTTGTATTATCTTTATTGATGAGATTGATGCGGTGGGTCGTTCGCGTGGTGCTGGTTTAGGTGGCGGTAATGATGAGCGTGAACAAACATTAAACCAGTTATTAGTTGAAATGGATGGTTTTGAAGGCAATGAAGGTATTATTGTTATTGCGGCGACTAACCGCGCAGATGTATTAGATAAAGCTTTATTACGTCCAGGGCGTTTTGATAGACAAGTTGATGTGGGTTTGCCTGATATAAAAGGGAGAGAACAAATTCTTAATGTGCATATGAAAAAAGTACCAGCTGCTGATGATGTTATTGTTAAATATATAGCACAAGGTACACCCGGATTTTCAGGTGCAGATTTAGCGAATCTGATTAATGAAGCGGCATTGTTTGCAGCACGAAACAATAAGCGTTTAGTTAATATGTCAGATTTGGAAAAAGCCAAAGATAAACTGATCATGGGTGTGGAAAGACATTCTATGGTAATGGATGAGAAAGAGAAAAAAATGACGGCTTATCATGAAGCAGGTCATGCCATTGTAGGGAAGTTGGTACCGGAACATGATCCGGTTTATAAAGTGAGTATCATGCCGCGTGGTCGCGCTTTGGGTGTGACTATGTTCTTGCCTGAAAAAGATCAATACAGTGCCAGTAAACAAAAATTAGATAGTATGATTTCTAGTTTGTATGGTGGACGTATTGCTGAAGAGCAAATTTTTGGTTGGGAACAAGTGTCTACAGGTGCTTCAAATGATATTGAAAGAGCGACTGAATTAGCCCGAAATATGGTGACTAAATGGGGCTTGTCTCGTCGTTTAGGTCCATTGGCTTATGGTGAAGAAGATGGTGAAGTATTTTTAGGTCACTCTGTTACTCAAAATAAGCAAATTGCAGAAGGCACAGCCTGTACAATCAATGAAGAAGTGCGAAAAATTATTGATCAGAATTATCAGCGTGCTGAACATCTTCTAAAAGATAATGAAGATATTTTACACTCAATGGCTGCTGCTTTAATGAAGTATGAAACGATTGATAAGTATCAATTAGAAGACTTGATGGATAGAAAGCCTGTTAGAGAACCTCAAGGTTGGGATGATATGCCTCCTCCTGCGGATAAAGGTGATAAGCCTAAAATAAAGACCCGTAAAGATGATGATTCATCCGTCGATGGTGCAACAGAACAAAGCTAATATTGTAATGTAGAATGGACTTACGTCCGTCTTACAAAATGCAGTGATTAAAAGGAGAGTTTAGCCTCTCCTTTTTTTTGGAATAAAGAAACTTGGCTTATTCGTTTATTTGTACGAGGTAGGTGAAAAATGAAGAAAAAATATTTCGGAACGGATGGTATTAGGGGAGAAGTAGGTAAGAGTCCTATTACTCCCGATTTTATGCTTAAACTTGGCTGGGCAACAGGACGCGTATTTGCTGAAGAAGGTCATGGTTTTGTTTTGGTTGGGAAGGATACCCGGATTTCTGGTTATATGTTTGAGTCGGCATTGGAGGCTGGGCTATCTGCTGCGGGTGTCGATACACGATTGCTGGGGCCAATGCCTACGCCAGGTATTGCTTATTTAACACAGACCTTACGTGCAAAAGCAGGGATTGTTATTAGTGCTTCTCATAATCCTTATTACGACAATGGCATCAAGTTCTTTTCGGTTGAAGGGACTAAATTGCCTGATGAGCTGGAACATAAAATTGAGCATTATATTGATTCACCTATGACTACTGTTGAGTCATCAAAGTTAGGCAAAGCCATTCGGTTGGAAGATGCGGCTGGGCGATATATAGAATTTTGTAAATCAACTGTGTCAACCCGTCTTGATTTTAGAGGTCTTCGTATTGTGGTTGATTGTGCAAATGGTGCAACCTATCATATTGCTCCACATGTCTTTAGTGAGGTGGGGGCAGAAGTCGTCACTATAGGTGTAGAGCCTGACGGATTAAATATAAATGAAGAATGTGGTGCGACCAAGCCTGAATTATTAGCAGAAAAAGTCATAGAATACCGTGCAGACTTAGGGATTGCCCTGGATGGTGATGGTGATCGTTTAATTATGGTTGATCATAAGGGTGAAATAGTCGATGGTGATGAACTTATCTATATTATTGCTAAATCTAAACTGGAAGCAGGTGAGCTAAAAGACACGGTAGTGGGTACTTTGATGTCAAACTTGGGGATGGAGCATAGCCTTAAAGCATTAGGGCTTAATTTGATTAGAGCAAGTGTAGGTGATCGTTATGTTATGGAAATGCTTAATAAGCACAAAGCGATTTTGGGTGGCGAAGGTTCGGGTCATATTATTTGTCTGGATAAAACAACGACGGGGGATGGTATCGTTGCCGCCTTACAAGTTTTAGCTGAAATTCAATGTACTGGAAAAAGCCTGAATGAGCTTAAATCAGGCATGAATAAGTATCCTCAGATATTGAAAAATGTAAGGATCAATAAAAAAGTAAATCTGGATGAAGTTGAAAGCATCAAAAAATCAGTGCAAGCTGTAGAGAAAAAAATGGGTAGCAAGGGGCGGGTGTTGTTACGTGCATCGGGAACGGAACCTTTGATTCGGGTTATGGTTGAAGGTGAAGATTATAATGATGTACTCAAGTATGCCGATCAGCTTGTTGAGGACGTGAAGAAAGCAATCTGAGCTTGAGTTTATCGGGTTTAACCTATATTATAAGTGGTTTAATTTTTCTTGGAGTATGTAATGCGTCAATCTCTAGTGATGGGTAATTGGAAGTTGAACGGTTCACGTTCAGAAGGGCTGGCATTAGCAAATGCAATTGCGGCTGGTTTGAAAGAAGGTGATCAAGGAATCGCAGTCTGTGTTCCTTATGTTTATTTATCTGATGTACATGGCGCAATAGAAAACACTCCATTAGCACTCGGCGCACAAAATGTAGCTGATCAGGAATCAGGTGCCTATACAGGTGAGATTTCTGCTGCAATGTTGAAAGAATGTGGTTGTACCTATGCTTTAGTAGGGCATTCAGAAAGACGTTCTTATTATGGTGATACGGATGAAACAGTCGCAACACGTTTTTGTCAGGCACAAAAACAGGGTATTGTGCCTGTGTTATGTATTGGTGAAACATTAGAAGAGCGTGAAAGTGATACCACATTTGCTGTGATTGATAAGCAATTAAATGCGGTTATCAATATGGCAGGTATTGATGCACTGGAAAATTCTGTAATCGCTTATGAGCCAGTATGGGCAATCGGTACCGGAAAAACAGCCTCTGATGAGCAAGCACAAGAAGTTCATAAATACATTCGTGAGCAAATAGCAGCTAAAAGCCAAACAGTTGCAGAAAAAATTCAGATTTTATACGGTGGCAGCGTTAAACCAGAAAATGCAAAAGCTATTTTTGCAATGCCTGATATTGACGGTGGCTTAATTGGTGGGGCTTCATTAGATGCGGCGTCATTTTTAGCGATTTATCAAGCGATTTAAGTAGAAAAATATGTATCAAGTAATCATAGTTGTTCATGTGTTGTTAGGGTTAGGTGTTGTTGGCCTGGTACTTATACAGCAAGGTAAGGGAGCTGATGCAGGTGCTGCATTCGGTAGTGCATCATCAGGTTCAGTCTTTGGTGCGCAGGGCGCGTCATCTTTTTTATCCAGAACAACTGCGATTCTGGCAGCATTGTTTTTCTCTACCAGTTTGGGGCTAGCAATAATAGTTGGGAATGAACAGGGTGAAGTTGATTTAATGGATGCTCCTGAAGTTGAAGAAGTATTTGCAGATGTGCCTTTAGTTAATGGTGCAGAAAGCTTGCCTGCTACAGATACACTTCCCGCTATTAACCACCAACGGAACAATGTCTGTTTTCGCATCAAAGTCATCATGCCTTTCCTGAGA
>CAYMPX010000207.1:0-4982 GCA_964392135.1 uncultured Methylomarinum sp. | reverse complement strand
ACTTTATTTGCAAAGGGCTTGCAAACATCCATCAGGACTCACATTAGCTGCAAATATAAAATTAGAGCGGAATTCCAATTTTTAACAGGGTGTTTTGTAATTCTTGGGATCTGGCTGGTGTCAGTTTGCCATGCAAGAATGACCGTATTTCAACTGGTTTAGTATCTAATATTTCAGCCAGTGTTTTGACGTTATAGCCATGCCGAGTTAATACAGGTTCCAAGGCATTAATGTCTTTGGCCAGAATTAAATCAACAATGTCTGTTTCTACTGGCTTTTGCCCTATGCGGTAAGCCTCTTCAAAGGCTAATCTCAAATGCTGTTCAATTTGTAATGGAGTCGTTAATCTTTCAGCTAATTGCTCCAAAGCATCATCGGTGAAAACATCAGTTTGTTTAATGCCTTTTTTTAAACATTTTTCAAGCAGCCATCTAATGTATTCACTCTTTTTTCCCTGTATTCCATCAAGGGTAAATATGGATGTTCTTGATCCTATTTCTTCCATTGCCGGGCGACGCAAATCATTCTTTAGTTTTGGATGCCCTGCCAGAATAATTGAGAGAATTCCATCCCCATCTTGTACCACTTCTATTAGCCGCTTGAGTCCAATCAATGTTTTGCTATGAAGATCATGGGCTTCATCAATAAACAGGGCAATAGGTTTTTGACGTTTTTTAATCAGTGATTGTAAAATCCGTTCACGCTTTTCGGGTTGTGTAGGGATTTTAAAATCTTTCTCTATAGCCAGGTCATAAAATAATGCCAGAATCAAAGTACCCAAATTAACGCGTCCTTTTTCTACGGATAACGATTTGGATACCAATACTTCGTTTTCTTTGATTAATTCCTGCCTGATCGCCTTTAACGTAGTGGTTTTACCACTGCCAACAATACCAGATAGTGCAACCATTTGACCTTGTTTAATGGCTACTTTAAGTTCCTTGAATATTTGTTTATGGTTCTCAGTTTCAAAATAGCCCACGCCTCGAAAATCACGCGTTAGACTATAATGTTCCATCACATCACTTAACATGTTGCTTTCCTATTGTTGACGAATTAAAAAAAGTGCGTATTTGTTCGAAGATAATTTTTTTAACCAGTGTTTCGGACAGAACATCGTCAATATAATCCAATTGTTCCTTAGTC
Source organism: uncultured Methylomarinum sp. (assembly GCA_964392135.1). Taxonomy (GTDB): domain Bacteria; phylum Pseudomonadota; class Gammaproteobacteria; order Methylococcales; family Methylomonadaceae; genus QPIN01. Next base: position 3,836 of record CAYMPX010000207.1, on the reverse strand, counting down.
AATTTCGCCAAAGGGATACCCAGTTCAGTAGCAATTGCTAATTTTGCTGTTACTTTATTAGGAAAAGTAAACTCAGTGAAAGGATCAGGATCATTAAATATGATTTTCGGTATTTCTTGTTCTGGTGTAAAAGCAACCAATGCAACAGGGTTTGGATTATTGTCCAGCGCAGCACGGGATAATTTGATTTTACTTGCTAAAGCCTCAATTTTATCAGCCCTTTTTTGTTGTTTGGTTTTTTTGAATGACCGATAACGTCCCAATGGAATTGGACCATTAACAGAACGATAAGGACCATATCTTTTTTCACCAAATTCTATAAATAATTCACTATCAAAAAGTCCCCACCAAAGTACAACAGTTTCACCAGCCAGATCGGGATCAACTTCATAAGCAATACCGTCAATATTGACACGCGCATCACCTCCGACCTTTCGTCGTTCTGGCTCTCTTGCAAAGGTACAGAACCGATCCCATGAACACATTTCACGGATACCGCTAGTGGGTAAGTTTTGTTGCCAATCATCCATCCTGGAATGATTTTCAGATCGGTGCTGCATTGCGTTATAACGTATTAGAAAATTCAACAGCCATTCATTAGCTTCTATTTCATTTTGGGGTTCATGGAAATGATAAAGGGTCTCATGCATTTCCTTAACAGTTCGAAAAGGTCTTTCTACTTTCCCTTTGGATCGAGCTGTTACGCGGCGACCATCACTGTCTCCAGGCATGTGTGTTTGAAAATCAATGCCTAAGTATTTCATGAATTGTTGAAAAACATGGCTCCTTGAGATCGGGCCATTATCAGAATAAAGCATGGAAGGAATACCTTGTAGTACGAATTGCTCGTGTTTTTTTAGAGACATTGCTGTGAATAAGAAACGTAATGCGGCTTCTACGTTCTCACCGTAAACACAATGGTATTCTTGATAAGATACGCCACTACGATCATCTACAATGCTGTAAAGCATTAAAGTCGGATTCCCTCTGTCTTTATCTACCCATAAGGGTTGCTTTACATGTTTAAGGTCTGAAGGACTTAGATCAAAATGCCAGCAATCATTACTGTGTTTAGCTTGAAACCGAACAGCTGGCGGTTGCCGAACCAAGTAATTTCGATCATATCCCCACTGTTTTAGATAACGATTGACTGTTGCTTTCTTTAGCTGTCCAGGGTCTGCTTTAATAAACCCATTGGGTGTATCAATACCGAATTCTTCTAGCAACCGAATAGATTCAGACGTGGAAAGATGGCGACCTTTAAGATTTGATGTTCTTATTTTTATCGCAGCAATAATTTCACAGTAAACTTCCATTTCTTCAACGGGCAATATTCTTGATTGGCCGCAATCAGAACGACGTAGAGATTTAGGTCGAGCATATTCACGTAAGGCTCGGTATAAAGTAGCTTCAGATACCCCATACAGTGCTGCCATTTCTTTGATTATTAAACGTCGATCACTACTTCGAGATGGAAAGCTGCTGAGTCTATTACGTAGACTAATAATTGCTTCAGCAGAAATTCGTTTGCTGCTCATTGCAAGTCATTATGCATATTCAGTCTGTGTATTGTAGGAGCCAAGAGTAACGCCTCGATGCCGCAAATAAGAATATAAAGTACTTTTGGCGATACCTAGTTTTTTGGCGATTTCATCAACTGTCAGCACACCTTCTTTATAAAGCGTTTCGGCTGCACAAGCAGTGGCCTCCGCTTTTTTTGGTAGCCCTTTAGGTCTTCCACCCATACGCCCTCTGGCTCTAGCTGCTGACAAACCAGCGTTAGTGCGTTCACGAATAAGATCACGTTCAAACTCAGCTAAAGATGCAAACAAGTTAAAACTCAATCTGCCTTGTGGTGTCGTCGTATCAATAGGGTCATTCAGGCTTTGTAAACCAATCTTTTTTTCTATTAGGCTATTCACTAACCCAATTAAATGATTGAGAGAGCGACCTAATCTGTCTAGTTTCCAAATTACTAACACATCTCCTGAGCGGAGATTATCAATCATATTGTTTAATTCGGGACGTTCGGTTTTCGCACCACTGGCAATATCCTGGTAAATCTTTTCGCAACCTGCTTTTTTTAACGCATCGATCTGAAGTTCTAAATTTTGGTCTTTGGTGCTGACTCGTGCATAACCTATTTTCATTAAATTTTTTAATCCTCTTAAAAATGTTTGATTATTTCATCTTACAAGAGTATCTTAGACTTAGTTTTACAAAACGGCAATACCAAACATAAAAATCAAAGACTTAAAGAGAGCTAGGGATAAAATATCTTAGTTTGATAAAACGTACGTTTTTTCGTACTATGGGTCTATGCTCTTCGGTGTCGACAGCATCGAAAAAATCTTACCGATAGTCTTAGCGAGAAGGTTGCTTATAGCAAAGGAATAATTTCAAATGAACATCCAAAAAGAAATGACAACGACGTGGAAAAATAATGGAAAAAAAATATTTCTATTTAGCGTCTTGATGATGTTAAATTTTGATGCTCTTGCTTTAGATTATTGCAAAATGTATGGTGAAGATGATGCATTATGCTATTCCCAGCGACTGAAAGAAGATATGGGTCTGACAGATCCCAGAAAAAATAAAGAGCGAACAAATGAAGCTATTAATAGATGTAATAAGGGAGATCGTATAGCCTGTGCCTTGCTATGCAAAGAGGGATTAAGAGAAGCGTGTCGCTATCAATAGCTAAATAAAGATACCAAAACGGATGGAGGACAGGAATTAAATTTCTGTCCATTTTTTAGGAATGTATGTGCAATACGATTCTGATTTATTCTATAGCAGGGTATACGTGCCACGTTCTTGTGTTGATATTTTAATGGGGAAAACCAATGAAAAACAAATCATTATCATCAGAATCTACCGTAAAAGAGTTAGCGTGCGGTGATAAAAAAATGATGGAGTATCTCGCTCCAGAAGCCATTGCGGTTGGCAAGGCTGGGAAACTCTTGCAGGGTGGTTATTGTAGTTACTGGGATCAAAGCGATTATACCAGTTGCACTGCACCGAACCCAAAGTAGTTCTGTAAAGTATCTTCAAAAAACTAGTCGACTGGCTAGGCAGGTTATGTCTGGCCAGCTTTTCTTGATACTGGTCGTTCGGTGAGTTGCTGGGTTCTCTTATGGACTAGTGCATGCCTTAGGCGTATCTACCTGCCGTGTGTTTTGGTCGAGCGGATTACTGGGAATTCCGGTGCCTCGCGGCTTTCTTATGATTCCATATTTTATGGTTGCCAGGATTCCAATGATACTGCACATTAAGGGTTTAGGGGAAATAGGCCTTTAAAGCACAGTCCTTGTTTTCTACGTTATGAATCCAATTGATATCAACTATGATCGAATATTTTTCAGACTAAACTATTTTAATAAATAAACACTGATGGTGCATTGCAGTGAAAACTTCTAAAAAAAGCTGTGCAGAGAACTACATACTTGCCCCACATGCCGTTTTTCTGTCTGCACAGGATGGTTCAGCACGAGTGCTTGATCTGAATGGACAATTTTATACTCTTTCTGCGATTGGAGCAGACATGCTGTCTTCGGCCTTGATGTCTGAACTGGATTTCTCTGTTGAAAAAATTGCTGGCATTTATGGTGTGGATCCGTTTAAAGTCAGACAGGATGCTTCTAATCTTATCCAGAAGTTTCGACAGCAAGGGGTAATTCTGAATCGAGCAGGAAAATTTCGGCACTCAATATGGAACACGATTGCACTTTTGATATCTGCTCCATTGTTGCTCGCGATTCGGTCATTAATTTGGCATCGTCCATGCCGTATTTGGCTTTTATTGCTTCTGTCAAGAGCGTCTTTTTTTATGTTTG
>CAYMPX010000206.1:0-4993 GCA_964392135.1 uncultured Methylomarinum sp. | reverse complement strand
TTTTTTGAAAAAACCAAGCCGTTTCCTGTTTACTTTTTGTATTCTTGGTTTGTTGGCATCACGCATCTGCGTCGCAGATCATTACCCCTCTCTGAGAGATTCAATTGATCCGGTGTTACAAGATCATCTGGAAAAAGTGATTGAGTCAATCGGACTCGGTCAGGCAGTAAAAAACAAACTGCTGAATCTGGATTTAGTTGATATCACTGATCTTGAACATCCCAGAGTTGCCTCGATCAATGGGGATAACATGGTGTATGCTGCCAGCCTTCCAAAAATAGCTATTCTTCTGGGTGCCTTCGTGGAAATCGAGCAAGGAAAAATGCAACTGGATCAAACTACCCGTAAGACATTGACCGATATGATCCGGTATTCTTCAAACCAGGCGGCAACTAAAATGTATCATCGCGTAGGCGAAGCGAGACTGGCAGAAATCCTGCAATCTGATCGTTATAAACTTTACAACCCGGATGAAAACGGCGGTTTATGGGTAGGTAAGGAATATGGCAGAGCCAAGGCATGGAAGCGCGATCCATTACATAATATTTCTCATGGCGCGACTGCAATGCAGACGGCTCGCTTTTATTATATGTTGGAAACAGGTCGCCTGGTTTCAGAACCTCTGGCCAGTAAAATGAAAGAAATCCTGTCTAAACCCGCTATTCATCACAAGTTTGTCAAGGGCTTAGAGGAGGCGCGTCCTGGTGCTAAAATTTATCGTAAATCCGGCTCGTGGAGAACCTGGCATGCAGACAGCGCAATCGTCGAAAGCGGCGGTCACAAATTTATCGTAGTCGCACTTGCCGAACATCCCAACGCGGGTCAATGGCTACAGAAGCTGATTGTACCCCTGCACGACCTTATTGTTCCATCGGTGTTGGCTGCTAATGCGCCGCAATTGCTTGATTAAGTTTTTCAAGTAGGTTTTTGGACGGTTTGCCGTCCATCCTGATGTTATAATCTGACTGAAATTTTTTTATGGCTCTATGTGTCTTAGGACCTGTTTTTCCATCAATTTCTCCGACGGGATAACCTAATTTGTCCAATGCGGCCTGTATATTGACTATCTGTAGTCTCTGTTTGCGTTTTTCCTCATAGCCTATCAATTCTTTTCCAAAACCCGCTGCGATAGGAATACTCTCTGCTGTAACTACCGGGTGCATGGCTTCAATCAGGCGATGAATACGGGTTGCTAGTGTCTGATGTGCAACTGCCGAATTTTTATACAGCACATTGGAAAGTAACGCCACCCTGTAATCAAGACGATTTTCGCCGGCAGGCGATTCAACAATCGCTAATGAATTCATATAGTTCCTGACATTGCCATGATATTTCTTGCATATAAAACCGGGTTCCGGTTTACATTTGTATAATGAGCCTGATTTAAAATAGACTGCTGACTCGGATAATGCAGGTGATGAAGCGTAACGGATTCTGCGTTCAGTCAGATACAGCAGACGTTTGATTTCGAGGCTGGAAAAGCGATCGACCAGTCGACCTTGCTCCATTCTCAAAGAAAACAGTGTGAGTTGACGTGCTGTACCAAAACTTGAAGTGCCTGGTACTTTTTTCTTGCCATAGTGAGTAAAAAAGCTGCCTTGCCGAAAAGACGCTGAATCAAGTCCGTTACGATTTATCGGTTCTATAAATGTTTTAACAAATAATTGCCCCAGCTGTTTCCGAGGACTGTTATTGAAAAACTGGATAGATTCATCCTCTGCTATCGGATAACTTTTACCATAGTGTAGCAATAGCATGGCTTGCTTCATTACCGTTGCAGCCGCTGCATTTGAACTGGCGGACAACATCCAGTCCAGCCACTCCCATAAATTCCCTTGATCTCCTATTCTCAAGGGTCTAATGACTTTTTTTCTGCTAACGGGATTCCAGATGCGAACCGTATGATGATCGGTTCTGATAAAATTATCGGCTGTTATGATCGTTTCGCGTAATATTTTTTTGCGAGAGGCAATATCATCAGGATAAATATCCGCAAGTGCCTGAAAAATAGCCAATCCCACCAGTAATTTACCGACGCTACCCACATTTTGCTTGTGATCGCCGCGGTATTCGGCATAGAGGGGATGAACAGGGTCGGAAACATCCAGCACAGAAACGCTATAACGATTCCGATCTTGCCCTAATAATTTGATGATTTGGCTGGTAAAACCGGGATCGGGTTGCGGCAAATCAAGTTCGGGAAAATCTAATAACTGTAACTCAACATATTGACTCGGCAGCAAAGCACCCGGCGGTTGTTTACGTCCGCGAATTTCTCCCAACACCGCAAGACGGGCTGCTTCCACACGTCTTATCCCGGTATCTTTATAGCCATCGAGAGGATAGGCATCAATGATGGCAGGAAACAGAAGGATAATAAATGTTAGGATTTTACCCGTGCGACTCATCATTATTCTGGCACTCCATCCATTGTTATCTGTCTATCCATATTGCTTTGTAACGCTTTATCCATAGTTATTAGATAAGCATTATTCTGTGCCTTGTTACTTTGCAAAAAGGGTCGAATCTGGAATAATTGTAGCTTGCCCTGGTAAAACCCAAATTCAACATCCGCTGGAACAGGATTACCGTTTTCGTCGGTGATGGGCGGGAATGTATTGGGTAACTCGTTGGCAAATTGTATTAATTGGCTTATTTCATTTGGCTTTAATACGCTTTCAGAACCACTGACAGGGTATTTTACTATACCCCCTTCAGGCAATGGGACTTTGCGAAAGGGCGCAGACGCAGGAGCCAGTAAACGCACCGTTCCATTCTCCAGGTTAATGCGCAGAGATTCGGCAGATTGTCCATCAACGGCACCGCCAACACCTTCATTGGCGGCAACAGACAAAACCCCTTTATCTCCGGTATTGATATCCTGGGTAATCATAACGCCCGATTTATCATTAGCCACCGTTTGCATAAGCAGTATTGCCGGATAAACATGCTGAGGTGCTTCCATCAGCGATTGTCGCCAGGAAAAAGCACGGGCAGTAAAGGGGGATGCCCAGACTTTACTAATACCCTTAAAAATATTGTCCATTCCAACTACATTAAACAGTGTCAGGTTTAACCCTGCGCCTGTAAAACCGGGTAAATCCTCTACATTGGTATCGGAACGAATAAACACGCCGACTTCGGTGTTGCCGAAGGTATTGATCATCGCTTGTTTTAATTCGTTTTGAAATAGTTCCTGCATTTTGGTATGGGAGATGATGTCATATATTTCGGCACGGAAAGATTCTGTTGCCTGATGAGCAAGATCAGAATCTGTCGCTAAGCTAGCAAGCATTGCATACTGACTCTTCATCCATTCAAACACCGTTTGTTCGGTATTTTTGTATGGCATGTCCAGGACGGCTTTACGAAAAATACCAAATGGAATAGCGATGCCTTTTGCAACTTTTTCAGGGTAGTGATAATGCAATTCGCCCAATTTAGCTGCTTTAGGACCCACAATACGACCCGAATCCGAGGCGCGAAGGGAACCCAGATCTATAAAGTTCTGTACACTCAGGTCGAGTTTTTCAAGGTCGGGTCGAATAACAAAGTTTTGCTGTCGGGTTTTTGTTGCAAAAAAATCCTGCCAGTGTTCTGAATCACTGTTAAGTTCTACCAGCCCATTTGGACTAACTGCCATAATGAGGGTTTCACCATCATGGGATTGTAATTGTTCGATCAGGTTCTCATTGGCAGTCACATTGGGTATTCCCAAATTTCTTGCCAGCAACTGTACATGAGAAAGCGGGTTGCCTTCCCCAGCGGTGATAATGCCGGCAATAGGAGGAAGGTCGGAAATAGTTTCAGGTAATAGATAGATGCCCTGTGGATCAAATGTTTCAACATTATTAATATCGGCTTTCGCATAAAGCCTGCCTCTGACCAGTCCCGGATTAAGCGCATGGAATCCAATGCCGATCGGCTGGTCAAAAAATTTATGCCTCACTCCTGCCAGTTGGTGAGCATCACGCATTAAATTATCCAGGGTTTGCGAAAAAAATAACATGGGACTTCCGCGCAACATATTCTGAATAAACAATCTGGCAATAGGTTCAATTTCAGCCAATTTCATCATCGAACGATAAAACTGAAATCGCAATACCTGGGTACTCCAGCCAGGCGTACGCGCTAGATATTTCAATTCATTGACATAGTTGTTTAAAGCAATCTGATGGTGTTTCAATCGATTGATAGACGTTTGCAATGCCTTCAGGCTTCTTAGGTTTATATGACCGGTACCATAGGAAGCCAGAGCGGCATCCAGCAGCAAAGATAAGCTTTTTTGTCGACTGGCTTTTTTTAGTGTTGATTTAAGCTGAGTGCTGAGTTTGAAATTTACCGCTTCGACAGTAACACTCAGATCAAGTATGCGCAGTCTGGCTTTTGTGTTGCGAATTCTGGGTAGTGCATCACGAAGTTCAGCAAGCAGATGGGCTGTCGTGGTATAGCGGTTTTTTGCACTAGTATCCGCGTTATAGGCTTTGCCTGCTTTGCGTAAAAGCTTTTGCAGCCATGGCCCTGCAGAAAATATTTTTGCATTGCTTTCCAGTACTTTAGACAAGGGGGACGACTGAAAAACAAGGTCAATTTCTTCAGCCAATGTCATATAGTCGGCTTGAAGCGGATGATTGTTTGTTTTTTCCGCATAGTCACGAACCAAACGGGCATCTCCCGCATCAGGCGATACATGAATTTTAGAACGCAGCCTGGTAAAATTTTTATCCTGATCCGCCAGGGAAGCCGACATTTGCCGCACTTTCTGCACTGAGGCATTATCCGCGCCATGCGCCAGGAGCTGAGTCCCTAACCGCAGAGCCGGGTAACGAAGTGTGATCCATTCAGGCTTTGCAGCGAGAGCAGTCAATAATTTTCTGGCTCCATCCCTTTCATCTTCTTCCTGAATAGCACCGCGGTAAAATTGCGCTTTTTCAAGAATCCAGCCATTATTGCTCCTGATTAAAAACCTTTCAATTAATAGCTGATTATACCA
>CAYMPX010000205.1:0-4994 GCA_964392135.1 uncultured Methylomarinum sp. | reverse complement strand
ATATACATTTGAAGAAAAGGTTGATACTGAAACAAGGCTTTGAGAATATGATTTCAATAGGTCGGCAGGCATTAATACAAATGCAACTAGGGTAGTGAACAGTAAAACAATACTTAATGCAGGAAGTATTCTTCTGGCGCGACGTTCATAAAAGTTAATTATCGAAAACTGATTTCTACTGATTTCTTCTAAAATAATTGATGTAATCAAATAACCACTGATAACGAAGAAAACATCAACCCCAATATAGCCACCGCTAAATCCAGGAAAACCACCATGAAATAAAATTACAGGCAAGACAGCTATTGCACGAAGACCATCAATTTCTTTCCTATATTGCAAACCACTGCTCCTAACTTACTTTTTTTAAGCTAACAAAGACAAACCAAGGGGTCAGCCAGCTTGATTTCAAGAATTGAAAGCGTACTAGCCTTCTTCAATATCAGTCGTTATTACACTGATGATTGGAGGGCTTACGAACATCACATTGATGATGGAAAACATAAAATAGGCAAAAGAAATATCCAAAAAACAGGCATACTTTATTTCTTAGTTGACACTGAAAACCAAGGGGTCAGCCAACTTGATTTCTTTAACTTCTTTTTTTAAAAAACAAACCAAATTGTTTAGCAATTGCTTGGTCCATTTCTTCTATTGAAACAACTTTATTTTTTTTGTACTTATTTAGTAGTCCAAAGACCTCGGTTGCTTTCTTTGTGATGGGCTTTATTACAACTTCATTTTGTTCATTAATAATAAATTCAATTTTATCGCCCGCATCAATTGACATAGATTCCCTTAGAGCTTTTGGAATCGTAATTTGTCCTTTGCTGGTCAAGGTAGATAGTGACATGGCTTTTCCTTACTTTAATTTAAAGTATCTTTTATGGTAATACCTGAATATGAAAAAATCAAACTACTCCCGTTTTATGCACTTAAAATGTTTTTCCAAGGTTTCTTTGTGCCAGCCTGCGTAGCTGTTACGGAGGAAACCAAGGGGTCAGCCAGCTTGATTTCTTTAACTTCTTTTTTTAAAACAATAAAAAAACCAAGTGTATTGGTAACTTTAAGTTTCAGCTGAACTCAGCGTTTTGCAAGAGGCTCCATTGACTGGGTGTTTTAATTAAAACTACGCCCCCGCTATCGACATTTGCTCTACTAATATAGAACCTGTCCTGATATTTCCCCGGTAATCCACATCATTTCCTACTGAGACGATATTTTTATACATGTCTTTTAAATTACCGGCGATGGTAATTTCTTCTACGGGGTATTGTATTTGTCCATGTTCCACCCAAAAACCTGTCGCACCACGGGAATAGTCCCCTGTGACTCTATTAACACCCTGTCCCATTAATTCGGTGACTAATAGCCCCGTATCCAATTGTTTAAGCATGGCTGTAAAGTCATTTTCACCGGTATCAACCGTTAAGTTATGCACCCCACCGGCATTTCCCGTGGTTTGCAGGCCTAACTTACGTGCAGAATAACTGCTTAATACATAGCCTTTTAAAACCCCGTCTGTGACGATATCTCTGGCGGCTGTTCTCACCCCTTCGGAATCATAAGCCGAACTACCTAACGCCATTTTTAAATGCGGTTGCTCATGAATATGCATAAATTTCGGCAGAATTTGCCTATCCAGCGCATCCAGTAAAAAACTGGATTTCCGGTATAAACTACCACCGCTGATTGCACCAATCAAAGAGCCAATTAAACCGGATGCCACATCTGCCGAGTATAAGACAGGGCATTGCCGTGTCGTTAAACTACGCGCCCCTAAACGTCTTATGGTGCGCTCTGCGGCTTTAATCCCTACGGCTTCTGCTGTTTCTAATTTTTCAGCCTGTCTGGAAACGCTATACCAATAATCCCTTTGCATACTGTGGTTACGTTCACCCAGGACTGAACAACTCATTGAATGACGGCTTGCCTGATAACCTTGTAAAAAGCCCAGGCTATTTCCCATCACCCGAATACCTTGATGACTGCTAACACTCGCACCTTCAGAGTTATTAATTTCAGCATCATAGGAGCGCGCTGCATCTTCACATTCAATGGCTAGCTCAATAGCCGATTCAGCATCAATATCCCAAGGGTGATACCTGTCAAGCTCAGGAAATTCTGTTGCCAACATGTCTTCATCTGGCAGACCGGCATATTCATCTTCACTGGAAAATCGGGCGATACTACAGGCTGCTTTAACCGCTTCCTTAATGGAATTTGCTGAAAAATTATTGCTACTGGCTGAGCCTTTCTTTTTACCTATATAAACAGTCACTCCCAGATTCTGATCACAATGATGCTCAATCGTCTCCACTTCGCCTAAACGTGCATTGACTGAAAGCCCATTATCTATACTTAACCCCGCTTCTGCTGAGGTTGCGCCTTGTGTTTTTGATTCGTCCAATAAATCCTGAACAAGATTTTTTAATCGATTAATTTCTTGGTGGTTTTGCACAATAATTCTCTGATCGAAGAAGCGGCTTTTGCTCCTTTAAAGGGAAATGAGGAGAAGCCATTAATATATTTATCTCTCACCCAATCCTCTCGGTAACTGCTCCTGCGTTACGCTTATCTCCAGCATCCATGCCCTCATCTATTTGGCGCGGGATTTTAATATCTAAACGCTAGTTCCACCCACGGTTAAACCATCAATCTTTATTGTTGGTTGTCCTACACCGACGGGTATGCTTTGTCCTTCTTTACCACAGGTTCCTACACCTGCATCCAGCTCTAAATCATTACCTACCATAGAAACTTTGGTTAACACTTCAGGGCCATTGCCGATTAAGGTTGCACCTTTTACCGGGCGGGTAATTTCCCCCTCTTCAATCAAATACGCTTCACTGGCTGAAAATACAAATTTTCCAGAGGTAATATCAACCTGTCCTCCCGAAAAGTTTTTAGCATATAAACCCTTTTTGACAGATTTAATAATCTCTTCCGGGTCATGTTGTCCAGGTAACATGTAGGTATTAGTCATTCTTGGCATAGGAATATGGGCATACGATTCACGTCGTCCGTTACCGGTTGACTTTACCCCCATCAACCGGGCATTCATCTTGTCCTGCATATAGCCTTTGAGTATGCCTTTTTCTATCAGCATGGTATTTTCAGTTGGCACACCTTCATCATCAATACTCAATGATCCTCGTCGTCCCTCTAAAGTACCGTCATCCACGATAGTACAAAGTTCAGATGCCACACGTTCACCCACTTTGCCACTAAATGCTGAAGTACCTTTACGATTAAAGTCACCCTCTAAACCGTGTCCGATGGCTTCATGTAATAAAATACCTGGCCAGCCAGGACCTAATACAACCGTCATACACCCTGCGGGTGCATCGACTGCCTCCAGGTTTACCACCGCTTGTCTAACCGCTTCTTTACCATATTCGATGGCTTTATCTTCATCTAAAAAGAAGCTGTAATCGGTTCTGGCACCCCCGCCCATACTGCCTTGCTCTCGTTTGCCATTTTCTTCCAAAATAACAGAGACACTCATCCGTGTCAGTGGACGAATATCTGCAATCAATGAGCCATCTTGATTAGCTACCAGCACTTGCTCATAGACACCGACCAGACTGACAATCACTTCTTCAATGCGTGTATCCAGCTTGCGCGTCTCACTATCGACCTTACGCAATAGATTAATTTTCTGTTGATCCGCCAGTGATTTTAATGGATTAGCTGGCGCATAATAATTTGTACGATTTGCAGCATGTTCTAGTTTGCTTTGCGCGTCTTGTCCTTGCCTGGCAATCGCTTTAACATTATTTACCGCTTTAAGTAATACCGATAGTTCGATCCGGTCGCTGTATGCAAAACCGGTTTTTTCACCCGACACCACTCGCACACCCGCCCCTTGCTCTATGCTATGGGAGCCTTCTTTAATAATACCGCCTTCTAACACCCATGACTCAAAATGACTGGACTGAAAATAAATATCGGCATTATCTACAGGTGCACTCAACATGCTATCCATAATTTGATCAATATCTTTTTCCTGCATGCCATAAGGTGTCAATATTGATTGTTTTACTTGGTTTAATATATCCATTCAGATTTTTACTTCGTCTTAGAAAGGTAATTAGAAAGCGGCTACCAATTTAAGACGGGACAACAAGCTGTATCTATATTGTTCCGCCTGAGATGGATAGTCTGGAAAGCGTCTGGTGATCCATCAATTTGGGTTTGATGGATAATAACCGTGTCACTTCGTCACAATTGTCGCAACGACAGTTGTCGTGCGAGTTAAGTTGTTATAGTCCGGCATGGCGCGTAATGAATTAATTAAGCGGCAAATCATCTTTGATTGTTTTGAATAAGACATTTAACAACTGCCCCCCGTCATCAACATAGTCTTCAAACTCATCATCATACTCATCAAGGTGATCATCCACAGGTTGATCTACAAGCCCGATACTCACTTCGGTATTATTATCGCGCCAGACGACTGTTAATTTATAAGCCGCTTCTGCATACTCATCTTCAAAAATGAAGAATGCCAGGTTGCTTATTAAAGATGTGTTTTCCGGGTTTCTTTTGTCAGGATCAAATAACACATAAAAAACACCTTGTTCCCTGTTTTTATCGGTGATTTCTATTTCATTCAGTTTTAATGCTTGCTCAACAATATCCCATGACCGATCAAATGTTTTTTTGATTTTTATAATCGTCTGTTTTTCTTGCCCTGCTAATAAAACATGGGAACCCAGCCCTGTATTTTTAATCTCTTCAGCATCTTTAATCAACGCTTTTGGTGGTACCATCATCTTCATTTCAGGTGGCATTTCAAGGCGATGGGTATCTTTATATTTTATATTTTTACCCCCCGCACATGCAGCAACCAGAAAGGGCATCAAAAGTACACAAAAATGCTTTAAATACATAATTAACTATTTACAAAAAAACGTCGATGATCCAAAACTGGAAATGAGATCCTTACTTTTTCTAAACGTTCTTTATCAATTTCTGCTGCTACAAAACCA
>CAYMPX010000204.1:0-5003 GCA_964392135.1 uncultured Methylomarinum sp. | reverse complement strand
GGTGCTTATATCTGGCTCGGTCTGCGTTCCCACGCGGGAGCGTGGGAACGAGGAAAAACGAGACAATGCAAGGCTTCTCGTTCCCACCGTCCTCGGTGGGAACGTATACGGTGCTTATATCTGGCTCGGTCTGCGTTCCCACGCGGGAGCGTGGGAACGAGGAATATAAAATAGTGGTTACCTCGTCTTAAGGGAGCGCAGGCAGTAACAGCAAACAGTAGCACTTGCCAAATAGATACTATATAAAGTATCATTAACCGCATGAGTAAGACTGATAAAGCAATTCAAAAAATGCGGGATAACCCAAAAGATTGGAGATTAGAGTCTTTAGAGGTCATCGCCAAAAGACTTGATATTCAGGTTAGAAAATCAGGAGGTAGTCATGCTGTTTTTTTGCATCAAGATTCAAGTATTGTAATAACCATTCCTGCTAAAAGACCTATTAAACCCGTATATATTTGTCAGTTTCTTGCTCTAATTGATGATATTGGAGCATAACTATGAATACAATTGAATACCCATTTGAAATGAAACCTTTATCTGAAGAAGAAGGCGGGGGATGGTTAATTACATTTCCTGATTTAGCCGGCTGCATGTCTGATGGTAAAACACCTGAGGAAGCTATTAAAAATGGTAAGGATGCCTTGGAATGCTGGATTATTGCTTGTAAAGAAGAGGGCAGAAAAATCCCGGATCCTTGCGAGTCATCAAGCGGAAAATTTATGACGCGTATTCCAAAAAGTTTACATACTCGACTTATATCAAGGGCAAAACAAGAAGGTGTAAGTATGAATGCTTTAGTATCAACTTTTATTGCTGAATCATTAGGTCAGAGGGATGAAATATCGAAACATACCTAACCCAAAAATCCAGCGGGCAGTCAACAGTATCACCTTTAACGTATTAAAGGTGATACTTACGCCCACGCACATCCATCTCAACAGGTAGAATAAGGACTTCAGTTTTTAGCCCTGTGTCACAAGATACTTTAAATTATACCTTTCTCGAATATCTTTATGTCTAACCCTTCATTTGGTTTTATTTCCAGCCTGCAACAACATTTCCGGTTAATTTTACGCATGGTTAAGCGTGAAGTGATTGGGCGTTATCGCGGGTCTTTTTTAGGCTTATTATGGTCTTTTGTTACCCCGGTTTTAATGCTGGCTATTTATACCTTTGTATTCAGCTTTGTGTTTAAAGCCCGCTGGGGACAGGAACAGTCTAATCAGTATGAATTTGCTTTAGTGTTATTTACCGGCTTAATTGTATACAATCTGTTTTCTGAGTGTATTGGTCGCGCACCGGGATTAATTTTAAGTAATGTGAATTATGTTAAAAAAGTGGTGTTTCCTTTAGAGATCCTGCCATGGGTTAGTTTAGGCTCGGCATTATTTCATGCTATGACCAGCTTATGCGTTTTGCTGTCCTTTTTAATAGCGACGGGGCACTCTTTTAGCTTGACCGTATTATGGCTGCCTGTCATTATGCTGCCCTTTTTATTGCTTATTATGGGATTATCCTGGTTTTTAGCATCTACTGGCGTGTTTATTCGTGATATTGGTCAGGTTATTACCATGATACTGACGGTATTACTATTTATGAGTCCTATTTTTTACCCTTTGTCCGCTCTACCTGAAACTATTAGACCTTACTTATTTTTAAACCCCATTACCTTAATGGTAGAACAAGTCCGTGCGGTACTCATTTGGGGGGTACAGCCTAACTGGGTGAACATGGGTTATTACAGCCTGGTTTCGGTATTTACTGCCTTGCTGGGTTGGATTTGGTTTAATAAAACACGAAAAGGATTTGCTGATGTCTTATAAGCCTGCCATTAAAGTGAGTAATTTAGATAAATGTTACCAGCTTTACGCACAACCCAAAGATCGCCTTAAACAATTTTTATGGCGTGGAAAACGGCAATTTTTCAAGGAATTCTGGGCCTTACGGGATATTAATTTTGAGGTGATGCCGGGAGAGGTGATTGGCATTATTGGGCGTAATGGGGCAGGAAAATCTACTTTATTACAATTAATTTGTGGCACATTAACCCCTAGTCGCGGTGAGGCCATCATCAATGGACGCATTGCTGCCTTGCTGGAGCTGGGCGCGGGCTTTAACCCTGAATTTAGCGGACGTGAGAATATCTTTATGAGTGCCGCTATTATGGGGCTAAGTGATGCCGATATTACCGAGCGTTTTGATGAGATTGTCGATTTTTCGGGTATAGGTGAATTTATTGACCAACCGGTAAAAACTTATTCCAGCGGTATGTATGTTCGACTGGCGTTTTCTGTCGCCATTAGTGTGGATCCCGATATTCTGGTGATTGATGAGGCGTTGTCTGTAGGCGATGGAGCTTTTGCACGAAAATCTTTTAACCGAATTATGCAGTTGCGTGATGCGGGAAAAACGATTCTATTTTGTTCACATTCAATGTATCAGGTTGAAACCATTTGTAACAGAGTGCTTTGGCTAGATAATGGCATCCTTAAGAAAATATCGTCTCCTGCTGATACTGTGGTAGCCTACAACACTTTTTTAAATGCAGAATCATCCGGTAGTAATGAACATAAAACCGCAGGAAATAGCCCTTCAAGCAATGCTCGACCGCCTCAAGGTTCAGGCATAATAAAGCATATTATTGTCAGTGCCGATGGAAATAATGGCTCGGAATTACGTCTCAGATCAAGATCAAGTACTCTGGAAATCAAGGTGGATTATGCAATCGATTCTGAATTACCCCCGCCAAGTGTGGCTATTACTATTGATAATTTAAAGGGTGATCACATTGTCAGCGCAGGTACCACTAATGATAAAGAAAAATTAGCCATCTCGGCGGATGGAACAGGCTTTGCCATCGTCCGTTTTCCTAATTTCTCGCTGTTAAAAGGTGTCTATTGGATTAATGTTTTTTTATTATGCGAACAAGGGATACATTTGTACCAGGATGTTAAACAAGTATGCAAAATAACTGTAGAACAAGCTGATCTTGAAGTTGGCATTGTTTCTTTACCTCACGCATGGTTCAAAAGCTTATCCGAAAATTAAAAAACCGTTAATTTGTCACATCTAAGACTTTTAAAGTAAATTATAATTCACCTCTTAACCATGCATAATATCGTCGATTTTTTATTCTGGATTAAATGTATTTCTCATATACGCCCTTATTCACTCAGCTATCGAATAGCGAGTTATGCGGCTGATTTTATATCCCCTCGCCACTTAGAGGATGATACTGTCAATTCCCATTTTCAACAGTGTGACTTTAATACGCCTGAATCAAGCCACGCTTTAAAGCGTTATCATCGTTACGCAGCTATTAATTATCTGAATACTTTTTTATATCCTGAAATGGATAGTCAGTGGTTAGAGCGTTATATTTCTTTTGACGGCTTACATCACTTACAACGACCCTCTGATCAAGGTATTTTAGTCCTCACTGCACATCAGCATTGCCTGATGATGTTGGGGGTCGCATTGGGTCTAAGCGGAAATTGTACCTATCCTGTACTGATGGATCCAGATGAAACAGTGCCTGATGAATTAAAACCTTATTTTGCTAAAGCCATTGCCGAGAGCCAACGTCATTATAATGGCGGTGAATATATGCTGGTTCGCTTTGGTCCCAGCTACACTCGCAATATCTATCGCGTTTTTGAACAAGGGAGCCTGTTGATTTCTGCTAATGATTTTCCTAAAAATATTGCACCCAAACGCCGCCTGGACATTCCTTTTTATAGGAAATCAATCTCTTGCCCAACAGGAACCATTGAAATTGCGTTAAAATCAGGCGCTAAAATTGTCACTGCGTTTATTTCGGGTGGTATCAATGAACCTTTCAATATCAAAATAAGACCTGTTTCCGATGATGATCCATCTTTAAAATCCATTATGAATCAATATGGCATTCATTTAAATGATGCACTGCAAGCTGATGCAGGCTCATGGGAAGGCTGGAAATGGCATAATTTATTTGGCTAGATCAATGACTCCTATTAATACACATAATATTTTTGGCTCTGTTTTTCCAACGGATGACCTTACATCCATGGCAAAACACCTCAACTTAACCCCCGAAGATTTTATTCTTGATGTTGGAGGTGGAGGCGCCCCCTTACCTGTTGCTGATGTTATTGTAGAATACGATTTAGACACCGGACATCACCGCGATCAAATCGCTGCGCCTATCGATCATCGCTGGGTAGTTGCGGATATACAACAACTACCTTTTGCCAAAAATCAGTTTGACTATAGCTATTGCAGTCATGTACTGGAACACGTTTTTGATCCCGCTCAGGCTTGTGAAGAATTAATGCGTGTTTCTCGCCGGGGTTATATAGAAACACCCCGTAAGATGACGGAGTTATTACACGGACATCCCACTCACCGCTGGCTTATTGATGTGATTGATGGAAAACTGGTTTTTGAACCGCGTTGCTTTATTGAAAGTCCTTTTCATAATTTTGCTTTAGCGCATGTATTAAACCACCCCACCGCGTTAAAATGTTTTCTGCAAAGTTATCGTAATGTAAGCTGTGTTCAATTTGAATGGGAAGACCGTTTTGAATATGTAGTAAAAAAACCAGCTAAAAACCAGGAACAATTTGATTACAATGATAAAACGCAAGCAGCCTGGTCTCATTTCTACTTTGCGCTAAATCTTATGGAAAATCAGGCACCCTTAGATTATTTACACCCACATATTGAAACGGCTTGTGCTTTATTACCCGATACGCCTTGCTTTTTAGCATTGTTAGGCGCAAGTTATCTGGCTAATAATAAAAAGGACGATGCTAAAATTATTCTTGAGCAAGCGCTGCTCGACAGCAATGCAGATGATTCAGTCAGTCAAAACTTATCTCGATTAGAGAGCTCATATTTTAATACCGTTTCATTGCCCTTGGCACGTAGCCCGTATACTATTCCAGCGGCTTTTTATACCTCTCAACTTGAACATCAATTATTACAAAAAGAACAAGATATTATCAATATTTATAACT
>CAYMPX010000203.1:0-5051 GCA_964392135.1 uncultured Methylomarinum sp. | reverse complement strand
GGGGCAATCCCTTGTGGTTGCCCTCTCCGCAATAAAACACCCTCTCCTTCCTGTGAATAATGAAAGGTTACTATTTATTCTTGTAATTAAAAAAATCATCCACGATTAAATAAAGCGAAGGAATTAATAATAGTGTAATCAAAGTGGCAAAGACGATGCCAAAACCAATTGATATAGCCATAGGGATCAGAATTTTAGCTTGACGCGAGGTTTCTAAAATCATCGGCATCAGACCAAAAAATGTAGTCAATGTAGTCAATATGATGGGTCTGAAGCGTTGAATACTTGCCATTTGTATGATGTTGGCAGCAGATTTCTCAGGATATTCAAAACGTAATTGATTGGCATGGTTAATCAGAACCAATGAATCATTAACCACAATACCCGAAAGTGCCACAATACCTAATAGGCTGAGTATGCTTAAACCATAACCCATGATTAAATGTCCAAAAATAGCGCCAATAATCCCAAAAGGAATACTGACAATGACAATCAATGGCAGGGTATAGCTTTGAAATGGAATCGCTAACATGGCATAGATAGCCAGTAAGGCAAAAATAAAGCTGAGTTTCAGGCTGCCCACACTTTTTGCCATGTCCGCCTGTCTGCCTTGAAAGCTGTAGTGTAATCCTGGATATTGTTGCAGCATTTGAGCCAGCTCAGTGGCTTCCAGATCGTTAATGATTTCCCCTGCCTTGCTTCGTGGTGTGACATCGGCTTTGACTTGTACATTTCGCCGACCATTTCGTCGATTGATTTTGGTATAGGCACGGCCTTTTTTAATCTTTACCACTTCTTTAACCGGTATTTCAGTATTGCTTGCTGTCCATAATAAAAAATCATTCATGTCCATGGCAGAAGAGCGTTCGGATTTTGGTAATCTGACCATGATTTTAATTTCATTACGCCCACGTTGCTGGCGTAATACCTCGGCACCATAAAATGCATCACGCACTTGCCGCCCCACCATTAACTCATCGAAGCCTAAACTTTTACCTTCTGCGGTTAAGCTAAAATCATATTGTTGTTTTCCCGGACTGAAACCATCATCAACATCTTTGACCATGGGATAGGCACGCAGTGCATTAGCGAGTTGTGCACTGGCTTTTTCCAGTACCTCCAGGTCGCGGTGATTCAGTTCAATAGTAATGGCTGAACCTGCACCTGGCCCCCCCGCATCTGATTCAAATAACAAGGTATCTACACCGATGATATCGCCAGTCAATGCCCGCCAATTTTGAGTGAATTGTTCGGTGCTCATAATTTTATTGCGCACGTCTGGATCAGTCAAATAAACACTGATGATCGCCTTATGACTGCCCGTGACACCAATATCAGCAAAAATGCCTTTTACTAATTGCTCTGCCTGCCCGCTCTCTTCCGCCACTTGAGTCGCTGTCTTTACTAAATTCTGCACAACCCTTTTGGTTCTTTCAATCGATGTGCCATACGGCAAACTAATAGTTACTTTGGCAAAATCGGATTCTGTTTTTGGAAACATAGTCATCCCCATACGACCACTGCCCGCATAAGCTAAAGTAACAAACAGTAATGAGAATGCTGCGACCACGGTCAAATAGCGATGATTTAGGATGCGTTGTAAAAAATCCCCATAATTATGATTGACCCAGTGCCTGAACGCATGACTAAAAACCTGTTGTTTTTGATGAATCCATGCCTGTATACCCTGTTTTTTCAAGGGACTGAGATGCCCTAGATGATTGGGTAAAATAAACAGACTCTCTGTCAATGAAATCAAAAATACGGTGATGACCACCGTAGGAATCATAAAAAATATTTTTCCCATGACCCCGGGCATAAAAAACAATGGCATAAAGGTCGCAATATTGGTCAAGATGCTGAAGGTAACAGGCACAGCCATATCTTGTGCACCTTTGATAGCAGCCTGCATAGGCGGCAATCCATCTTGTCTATAATGATAGATATTTTCACCAATAATAATGGCATCATCTACCACGATTCCCAGTGCAATGATAAAAGCAAACAGGGAAATCATATTCAGGGTAACTCCCAATGAGGGCAGGATTAAAAATGACCCCAAAAAAGCAATAGGTATCCCCATCATCACCCAGAATGCCAGTCGTAATTCCAGAAACAAAGACAAGGTGGTAAAGACCAGCAAAAGTCCCATGGCACTATTTCGCAACAGCAAGTCCATCCGTTGCTCATACATTTTTGAGCTATCATGCAGTACTTCTGCTTTTATGCCTTTGGGTAGTTCAAGGTTGATTTGCTGCACATGTTGCTGGACGGCTTGAGATATTTGTATCGGTGTTTGCTCGCCTACACTGTAAACCTGTATTAAAACTGCGGGTTTGTCATTATAGGTAGCGGAATAGTCATTATCTTCATAGCCATCCGTAATATGGGCTATTTGTTCCAGAAAAACTTCAGAGCCATCCGCTGTGGTAATGATGGGGATACGGGCAAAGTCCTGCCCGTAATCCTTACGTGTTTTCATTCGAATCAAAATTTCGCCCGACTCGGTTTTGATGCTGCCGCCGGGTAATTCAATACTGGCATTGCCGATACGCTGAGCAATATCCGCAATGCTTAAATGATAGCGACGTAAGTTTTCCTGGCTCACTTCAATGCTTATTTCCAGTGGTCTGACACCATCCAGCTCAACCTGGGTAATCTCTGAGTCTTGCAATAAACGATCACGAAATTGTTCGGCAATTTCATGTAATATACTTTCGCTGGTCTCACCATACAACGCCAGAGTAAGCCCACGTCTGCGTAAGGTGAGTACTTTTACCTGAGGTTCCTCTGCATCTTCCGGAAAGGTGGTGATACGATCTACTTGTTGCTGCAAGTCTTGTGCAAGTATCTGGGTATCAACGCCATTCATAGCGTCTACAGTGACTGTTGCCGTATTTTCCTGCGCCGATGAACGAATTTCATCAATCCCGTCCACCCCGCTAATAACATCTTCAATGGCTAGAATAATACCTGTTTCGATTTCTTCCGGACTGGCACCCGGATAAGCCACACTAATTCTGACCGCATCAATTTGGAATTGTGGAAAAACTTCTTGTTTAATATTTTGTATAAACAGATAACCCCCTAAAATACAGGCGATCATGATTAAATTGGCTGATACAGCATGAGCAGCCATCCAGCCAACCGGTCCTTTAACTGAAAAAGAATGTGTCACTTGCATAGCATATTTTAGTTTAAAGTTGCTCAGGTTGAATAGTCTGTATTTGCATACCGGCTACAGGTGTGGACAAGTTACTGGTAATCACTTGTACATGCTCTGGCAGGTCTTGTTTTAGCAGGTAAATCATGCCTTGCTCTGCCCACACCGGCTGAACCTCTTTCAGCATTAATACCTGCCGCTGATCAACCAGCCATAGATAACGTCCATCATGTAAAGTGCTTTCAGGTAATACAATGACATCATGTAGTACCCGTCCGGTAATAGCTACGCGTACAAAGGTACCCAGTATCATGGGCGGTGCATTTTTATTAGCCGCTTGCTGGCTCAAAGGATCATCCACTTCGATAATTAATTTAGCCATCCGTCCCATCGGTTCCACTTCTGCTTTCAAGCGTTTAACCGTACCTGTTCGGTAAACCCCTTTACCCCAGGCACTGGCATAGGTTATTTTGACTGCTGAAGCAGGTCGCTCACTGATTCCAGGGATGGATAACCACTTTAACTTGTCCATGGGTAAGGAGCTGTCAATCCAGAAACTATTAATGCCCACCAGTTTCACCAGGGGTGTGCCGGTGGAAAAAGTCGATATCCATGAGCCTATGTTGGCATTACGTTCTAAAATAATGGCATTAAAAGGGGAAACAGTGAGTGTCCGTTGTAAATCTAATTGTGCTTGTTTAAGCGTTGCTTTTGCTGCCAGTACTTTACTTGCAGCGGCTTTTAAATGAGGTTTTCGTAATACCAGTTCCATTTCTTGTTCACTCAACTGGCTGCCTAACAATTCAAACTCACGTTTTGCTATCGCTTGTTGACCTTGCTCTAATTTAAGGTTAAATTCTGCTTGCGCCAGATCACTTTGTTTTTGTTGAATGGTCAGCCTGAAATCCGTGGGATCAAGTTGCACAATTTTCTCCCCTTTTTTAAGCAAGCCACCTTCTATAAAGTTATCTCCAAGTTCCGTTACCATGCCGCTAATGCGTGAAGTCAGATTGACACTTTGCGAAGGAATAACATTACCCATGGCAAAAATGGTGGTTGGGTGATCAATGACTTTAATTGGCAGGGTGGAAACTTTAGGAATAACCACTTTCACATTGACTCTGGGGGCTCTGGGTCGATTAGAAAGCCAGTAAGCAGATAGACTGCCTGCCACACAGATAATAATAAGGCCAATAATTAAACTTCGTCGATTTGTGCGAAAAATTTCTGGCAAGCGATCAAACTTCATGTATTTTCTTTGAGAAAGTTTTCAGGGGTCTGTGGAACAGGTGCTTGCAGTGGCCAGCCACCAGCCAAGGCTTTGTAAAGGTTAATCCGAAAATCAATCAGTTCACGTTCAGCACGAATATGCGCGCGTTCCAGTGCTTGCAAATCAAGACGGGCTGATAGAACACGCAAAAAGTCCATACCGCCATAGCGGTATCTAAGCTGTATCTGGTTGTTAGCTAATCTGGAAAATATTACCTGTTGTTCCAGACTTTCGAGCAATAGAAATTGTTGTTTTTCCTGAATCAAAGCCGTTTCGACCTCTTGTATGGCGACAAGGATAACAGAGGCATATTGATTGACTGTTGCAGAAAAAATCGCCTGGTTACGCTCCACTTCAGCGACCCGTCTGTTTCCGTCAATAATAGGCAAAATCAGATTTCCAGCCAGTGTTGCCAGCCAGTTATTGAACAGATTATGCAGATCAGAGGAGCGACTGTTAATGCTGACTGCCAAACTGATTTTTGGAAAACGATCGGCAATTGCCGAGGCGATACGCTGATCTGCTGCCTGAATTTTTAAATAGGCTTTTCGAATATCAGGACGGCGTTGTATAAGCTCGCTACTTAAACCTGTATCAGGTTTTATTGGTAGTATGGGA
>CAYMPX010000202.1:0-5075 GCA_964392135.1 uncultured Methylomarinum sp. | reverse complement strand
AGTGACAATAGCCCAATAAAAGGCATCATATAAATCTCTGATATTGCCGCCTGTGGAGGTGTTTTCAAACAAATAAATGGCAATACTGGCAATAAACACCAGAAACCCCATAAAAATAGCCAGAGTGATTAGTTCAAAGCGTTTACTGGATAAAACATCGGCAAATATTTTAATGCTATTGGAGTAACGAAATAACTTAAACAGTCGAAAAATAAGTAATATTCGCAGGATTCTTAACGGTCTATAGCTAGGTAATATGGCCAGTAAGTCAATAATGGCAAACAGTGTGAACATGTATTGCAGTTTTTTACTGACAACCTGTTTTAAGGTGTTGAATAAACTGAAAGGTGTATTTAAGTATAGTGATTTTTCATAATCTTTGATAATCATCAGATGAGAATCAGAATAAAGCCAGGCCCGTAGTAAATATTCACTAATAAAGATAATAACGACACATTGTTCAAAAAACTCGCCTATTTCATTTATTGTATGTTCAACACTATAAACCAGAAAAAATACACTCAGCATGACCAGGCAAATCATAAAAATATCAAAATAGGATTTTATTCGACTTTGTGGATTTTCCAGTAAATTGTAAAAGAAATGTTTTGTTTGAGTGTAACGCCTTGATGTTTTTAATAAATAAGCAAAATAGACGATGAATTTTGCAAGCATCAGGATTGTTTTTTGAACTGAATAACTTTATTGGCAGGGTTCAGATTAATCTCATCAATCACACAATTTTGATTTGAATTGAGTATATAGCTGACCGACTCTGCAATGTCTTCTGCTAACAAGGCATGTGTTTCTCCATCCCCAGGTTGAAAAGATAATGAATCAAAAAAACCTGTTTTTACCATACCGGGGTTAATCAAAGAAACCCGGACACTGCTGCTACCGCATTCATCGCGTAATGCCTGGGTAAAACCACGCAAAGCAAACTTGCTGGCACAGTAAATAGAGCCTTTTCGACTGCCTTTTAATGCCGCCTCTGAACCAATATAGATTAAATTACTGCGTGCCCTGGTTTTTAAATGCGGGAGTAGGGCGCGGGTAATAAACGCAGGGCTGGTAAAGTTGACGGTCATCATGGTTTCTATCTGGCTGAATGAAAACTGTTCCAGTGAACCAAATTGACCATAACCTGCGGCAAAAATAATACCGTCTAAATCGGGATGGGTTTTTGCCAAGGCTTTTATTTTAGGCGCTAGCGATTTTAATTGGGTATAGTCAATTTCTATAAAATAAAAGTTTGGATGATGGACTTTAAATTGACTGCAATCACGGGATGTACCAATAACGGTATGACCTTGTTGTAATAGATTTTTTGCAATCGCACGACCAATACCTGAGCTAGCGCCCGTGACCAGAAAGGTTCTTGTTAAAGTGTGCATGGAAAAAACTTTGACTCAGGAATGTAAGTTAATAATTGTTCACTGCAATATTGCATCATTTCTTGTTCTAACTCTGCTTTGTAAGAGGTCATTTTCTGTGAGGTTTCTAAAGGGCTGGAAAATAAGGTCTCTTCGGGATATAGCTTGTGTATTTTCTTGAAATATTTTTCAGGTAAACGAAACACCCCCAGGCTGACAGAGTGCAGTGAATCAAGCTTTATACGCGAAAATACCTGCTCAAATAAATCGTTATACTGTTGTTGATAAGCGCTCTGGTAGATTAACGGGTCAAAACGTAAGCCCAGTTGCCAGCCTTGTTGTTGTAATTTACAGATGGCATCCAGTCGTTTAGCCAGTGTAGGGGCTTTGTGTTCCACTTTTTGAGCAATTTCATCGGGTGATAAGCTAAAAGCAACAATACAACGAGGGTCAGGCGTTCGATTAAGTAAGCTTCTAATTTGGGTGCTTTTGGTTCTTAGTTCTAGCCAGGCATTGGGTAATTCGGCAAAAAAAGGTAAAAAATGTTTAGCAAACCCCGTGACAGGCTCCAGTGCTAAACTGTCACAATCATAACCCGAGAAAAAATGAATCTGATCATTGGGATTGTCTGCACAAATTTGCCGAATGTGTTGCTGGTAATCTTCAAAGTTAACAAATAACACATAATTGGCTGATTGATACATGCCTTGTAAAAAACAATAACGGCAGTCATAAAGACAATTTAACATGTGTGAAAAATAATAGTTTTTTTCAGAGCCAATACCATAGCCTGCGGGAGCAGGTAGGGCAAAACTTTTATATTTTTCGGCTAATATTAATGCAGGGTTCTGTTTTTGTAAGCGAAAATTCTGCGCTTTGGGGTTAAACACTTCGCCATAGCGTTCACAGATTATTTTCCTGGCTTGAGGGAATCGATCACATATCGCTAATGTGCGCTCATGTTGGCGAATACTCTCTTCAATATACAGCGTATTGATCATGAATGGGGCAATTTGGTTTTTAATACCTTGACGAGAGACTGAGTCTCTTGTTCGATAGAATAGGATTAGGGGTAATTATGCGGAATAGTTACGGTAAATTTAACATATATTCAATATAGGTAAGTAGGAATTTACCTTAAGCATAAATAAACAGTAGAATAGAGATATCTAAACTTTATTGATGCTTTTTTCTAATGAATACAAAAAAAATTGGTTTTATCGGTGGCGGCAATATGGCGTCTAGTCTGATTAAGGGACTTATTGCCAGTGGACATTCGCCTAATCAATTATGGGTGTCAGATGCTAATCCAGAAACATTGCAGTCTTTACAAGCACGCTTACGTATAAATACCTCAACCAATAATACCTTGGTTAATGAGGTTGATGTAATTGTTTTAGCGGTTAAACCTCCGGTCTTACGCGAGGTATCAGAGCAAATTGCTGATGCACTGGTGGGTAGAGATGTGTTACTTGTTTCTATTGCTGCAGGCATTACACAAGACAGTCTTTCAGAATGGTTAGGGGAAAAAATAGCGGTTGTTCGTTGTATGCCTAATACGCCCGCATTAGTACAAACGGGTGCAACAGGATTACATGCGAATAAACAGGTCACTGAAGAACAAAAAGATCTTGCAGAAAATATTTTACGTTCTGTAGGTATTGCTTTATGGGTAGCGCATGAAAGTGAATTAGATGCTGTCACAGCGGTGTCTGGTAGTGGGCCTGCCTATTATTTTTTACTTATGGAAGCGATGGAACACGCTGCTTTAGAATTAGGGTTGAGTGAGCATACCGCCAGGTTATTAATTCAACAAACTGCCTTGGGTGCGGCTAAAATTGCCTTAGAGTCCGATGAATCATCGGGGCAGTTACGTCAACGGGTGACATCTCCCGGGGGTACTACAGAGCAAGCGATTAAAACATTTGAACAGGGTGGTTTTTCTCAACTGGTTTCTCAAGCATTACATGCTGCCAGAGATCGGTCAGTCGAAATATCTAAAGAATTAGGAGCGAAGTAATGGGTACAAGTTATATGACAGATCCACTCATATTTTTAATTGATACAGTCTTTTCACTTTACATATTAGCTGTTGTGTTACGGTTTTTATTTCAATGGACTCGGGCCGATTTTTATAACCCCATCTCACAGTTTCTGGTAAAAATAACCCATCCACCATTAAAAATATTACGTCGCTTTATCCCTGCAGTTGGAAAAATAGATACCTCATCGATAGTATTCGCTCTGATCTTACAGATGGTTTCAGATCTATCTATCTTAATGTTGAAAGGCGTGATGGTCGGTATTGCGGGGTTAGTTATCTTGTCATTCACTCAGTTGCTTAGTTTAATTATCAATGTGTTTGTCTTTGCGGTATTTGCCAGAGCAATACTGAGTTGGTTTGACCCGGGAAATTACAACCCTGCAAGTTCGCTTTTACAAAGTTTAACTGAACCCTTGTTAAGTGTCTGTCGTAAAGTGATACCCGATTTAGGGGGTATTGATTTGTCACCGTTGGCAGCCTTGGTTGCATTACAACTTGCAAAAATGATGATTTTACCCCCTTTACAGCAGCTTGCTAGCTTAATTGGCTAATCGCTTCAGTTCTTTAATATAGACAGTTTTTATATGAATTTAAACGTATAATTGCATGGATAAAGTGATATTAAAAAAATACGGTCTATTCATGTCCTTGATGTTTGTATTGCTTAGTCAGACTGTGTTTGCAAAGAAGATGTATCGCTGGGTTGATGATAGTGGCAAGACCTTTTATTCAGATCAAGTACCCCCCGATCAAGTGAAACATCGACGAGAGTCCTTGAATAAAAATGCGCGTGTTATTGCCGTTATTGAGAAAGAAAAAACAAAATCGCAACGTGAACTGGAAAAACGCTTGTTTATTCTGCGAAGGCAACAAGAAGAAATCATTAAAAGACAGAAGTCACATGATAAGGTCTTGTTGAGTACTTTTCGTAGCCTTCAAGATATGAATATGACCTTAAAAGGTAAACTTCTTGCGCTGGATGGGCAGAGAAAGGTGGTTCAAGGGAATGTAGAGCGCTTAGTGCAACAGCTACAACAACAACAGAAAAAGGCGGCTCAACATGAACGTGATGGGCATAAAGTGCCAAGAAAACTTTTGACTAAAATAGCGACCAGTAAGAAGCAAATTGAACAGGCTTATATTGATATTGCCCATCAGTTTGAAAAGAAGAAGAAGGAAGTGGAAAAGTTTGAAGCCGATATTGATAGATTTCGCTTTCTAACCCAATCGAATATAGAAACTAAGGAACTGAGTCGTAAAACAGCAGAAAAGCAAGCGGAGAATGAGCTGGG
Organism: uncultured Methylomarinum sp.; assembly: GCA_964392135.1. Lineage (GTDB taxonomy): Bacteria > Pseudomonadota > Gammaproteobacteria > Methylococcales > Methylomonadaceae > QPIN01. Next base: position 366 of record CAYMPX010000202.1, on the reverse strand, counting down.
TTTATATATTTGTGAGACTGATGAACTGTGTGAAAGAGCGTGGGACATGGCTATACGTTTCGTCCTGGTTTATTCATCCACGGGTATTGACATTAAGACAGATCGACTGATTATGAGTCTGGCACCTTATAAAGATACGGATTTAAGTTTATCGGTCTCAAAAATGGATGTGGATGAAACCAGACAACAGTTATTTCTTGACATCCGTTGTCGTAACTCTTCATTAGGAGAGGAGCTATGTCGTGGACCGAAAGCTAAGAAAATAAGACAATCATTTAGTCACTATATTCAGTCTTCTTTGTAAAACAGGCTTATTGCCCTAATACTTTAGCAATAGCGTGTTCCCACCAGCTTAAAGGCTTAACG
>CAYMPX010000201.1:1183-5091 GCA_964392135.1 uncultured Methylomarinum sp. | reverse complement strand
AGCCACTGTTGTAAACAATGGAGTTAGACGCTATGTGAGGGAAAGTTGGGTTAATAATTACATAACTTATGGTTTTCGTTAATTACTCTTATTACGTATTGTATTAGAAGCATATAATTCCATAATAATTAGTCTTATATTTAGTTCTCGGTGACAATGGGAAGGTGTGGACCAATATAACCAATAATGATCTTCTTCTCATTTTCAAGGGGGAAAAAATAAAGACGCCAGTTACCGGGGTTTATATTTAAATGCCAAGTGAATATCCGCTGCTTACTGTCTGGACACAGAAAGGTACGTTCCTTACCATACTGCTTAAGTGTAGCCTGGCTTTCCGGACGAGGATTCCCCGATAAACTTTGTGGGTTGAATGGACCTTGTTGCCAGTTTCTACAAAAAGCATCTAGTTCTGAAAGTCGTTTTACTACTTGTCTCAAGGCAGGATGAGAGTTATGGAGTGAACGGAGTTGTATTAACAGCGCGTCACAAAACAAGAGATTGGGATATAATTCATCTTTACGATGCCATATATCATTTCCGTCACGTATTGATTCTCTAATTTGTTTATTAATCCAATTCTGATGTGTAAATACATGTTCTGGCTTGCTAGCGTGAATTACACTTACAGTTTGGTTCTCCAATAAATTACCAGTATTTGGATCAATAGATTGTAGAGAAATATTATCTATAATATCTCGATCCCACTGCGAATCACTAAGAAAACTTAATGCCAAGGCATTAATCCAATAAGCATATCGAAATCCATCTGCTCTCTGACCACTATAATAGAATTCCATTACTTCTATAGAATCATCACTTTGTGGTGATTCAGAATCCTCTAAATAAGGACATTTGGTAATGATGGTATAAAAATACCTCCTTTCATCCAGATCGACCTCATTATCATGTAGCCAAGTAGCAATGAAATAATTGGGGCCTAATTCAATTTCATAAAAAACACGACCTGTACGGAGAACCCGTTGAATACCTAAACCTGTCGCTGCTTGAATGGTTTTCCGTAAAGTAGAAATCCAGCCTCTGGCAATATAAATATTTGATGCAGGTATTTGATGAGATAGTTCATTTAACACCATTTCCACTGCCATGATCAGGTACCTCTTTTGCGAAGGAGTGCATCAAGGCTTTTTTCCCATTCATCAAAAAAACCTTCAGGCCAATAATCAATGCGGCCGTCTTTGTCAATTTTAGGAGTTGAAATAACTATTCGACTAAATGTATCATAATTTCGCCTCTCAAAGTAGTTTAGAGAAACTTCTTTTGGATCCAATTTGCCATCATGGACGGCTAAACGAACGCCATTTAGTAAATGATCACTATGGGTTTCTACCACTATTTGAACTCCACAGCTCGCCGCTAAAGAGATTAGTTTCCCAATATTTACCTGTCCTTTTGGATGTATATGAGCTTCTGGATTTTCTAATAATATCAATGCATTTTTATTCGATGCAAGAATTGCTACAAGAATTGATAAGATATAAGTAATTCCGAAACCTGTATTAGTAGAACGATATTGGTTGCTGACTTGCTTACCAAATTCAAATGAATATTGTAAATTTACTATATCCATCTCAGAATAAGGTTTCATTTCAATCCGTACACCGGGACTAATTTCACTTAACCAGGCTTCTACTTGATCACGTAAATAAAGTGACTTTACTTTTGGATGTCGCATCTTATTTAAAATACGATGAGCTGAACCGAATTGATAAAGAAAATGAGCTGCGTATTCCCCTCTGCTACCTATTTGTTGATGTTGTCGCACTTGATAATCGGACATTTCAAAAGAAGTACGTGGTCCGATCCTTTCAGCTTGAAGATAATGAAATCTATCTTTAAATAGACTTGATTGGAAAACAGCTTTAGACACTTTTTGTGAAATTTGCTCCAAAACATCAGCTTCTCTATAATACTTAAATGTCCAATTTGCATTAAGATTGTTATCAAATCCGATCTCAAATCCAATATACTCTTCGCTCGCATCTTCAAATAATATGTCTTTTGCTGTACCCAAACTGACTAAATCACCATTTAAAGCAATTAGTTTATTTTGCAATAACCCTTGCAAATAAGATTGACGGAGTAGTAAAAGTGATTGGATAACAGTAGATTTACCCATTCCGTTTAATCCCGCAAGGATAGTAAGCGGTTTCAGTACAATTAATTCGTCTTCAAAACACTTGAAGTTTCTCAACCGTATATAGCTAATCATGACAATACCTCACGAATTATCCTTTCAATTTCAGAGAATCTTATTTTCACTTTTTTGATGTCTCCCGTACCTTGAGAAACCGCTCGCTCAAAATCAGCATTATGCATAAGTTCTGCAAATTTCCTCTTCAGCAAGTCTTTGCGTTTGATGAGCAAATCTAATTCTTTATCGGAAAGTCTATTCAAATTTACTGACCAAGATTCAAAGAGCGCTTTATTTATAGGGTAGCGGTAATAACCTTCTCCATAGTATTTGCGAAAAGCATTGTTACCAAAAATAGCTCTCGCAGCTTTCATGGTTCGGTAAAACTGTTTGCGAAGAAATTCAATCTCATTTTCCGACATGCGGTTTATTCGAACCATAACTTCATTCAGAAAGCCATCCAGATCAGGCACCTTGTATTTATTATATGGAACAATGGTGAAGGCTAAAAAACGTAGCACACATTCTCTATCAGCCATACGAGTGTCCCGGATACCATTGTCAGTTGCCTGTTTAAACTCCATTGATTCAGCAAGTTCGTTTAACAACCGAGTAGCTTTTCCCTGATTCAATGCATGTCGAATTTCCTGTGGGGATAAGGGTAATCCGCCTGTATTAATTCTCTTGAAAACGTTGAACTTTACTTTTTCAGGTGTACCTTTTTCGATTTTAAAAACAGTTACCTGTGTTTCCAAAATCCTACGTTGAAATCCCCTTGGAAGACCGTCAAAACTTTTCCCTGTATATTCATTAAGAAATTCCAATTCAGTAAGCAGCAAAGTTTTATCAATTACAAATCGTTTAATGGCGGTTAATCTTTGCAAGCCATCAACAACCAGCCAATGATCATCATCAGTACCATCAAAATAGAATGCTGGAAGGGGAATACGGATCAACATGGATTCAATAAGGCGACTCTGAGCACCTTCTTTCCAAATTCCACCCTTCCTTTGAAAATCCGGTTGCAAATCCAACTCTCCCTCTTTAATACGTGAACATAATAAATCAATAGTGTATGTATTTGAAGTTACACGAATTTGAGTGGGATCAAACGGTTCCGTAATGATTTCTTCACTATGCGTTTCTTCTTCTTCTACTCCTGTATCACCTTCAGCATAGATTGTTTTCTCAGGGTTATCAGTAGTATAATTAATGAAAACATCTTTTTCAGACATCTTTAATCTCCTTTATACCTTATTTCTTCCCTGAAAGTTATTTACTAGCTATGTGTCTTCAAAAGCTTTGATTCTTCCTTTAGAATATTCTCTAGGATTCTATATTATAATAAATTAATAAAAGCATCTCATCGATTCATTCATGTTTTCTTGAAACCGTCAAAAACGACATCCAATCATATAATCTGTCATTTACTTAAAACAGTAATATAACTAAACTATCATCAAATTAACACCTCATGATAAATGTTGTTTTATGCTTTGAAACCAAACGCGCAATTCATCCAGTGCATCCCTCTCCTTCAACATTTCCAAAGTCATGGCAGCAGCAACTTCAGAATTTAACCTTTGTTTTGCACGACCTTCCTTTTTCTTCTTCTTTTCATCGCTGAGTTCTTCCCAGGGAGATGCATTTTCATCTAATTCATGAACTGCTCTTGCCACAGCCATCGGGACGTCGTTATCGTCTGTAACTTCAATATCAACACCAAGCACTTGACGAATAGCTTCGCTATGAAGAT
>CAYMPX010000201.1:0-1083 GCA_964392135.1 uncultured Methylomarinum sp. | reverse complement strand
TCTGTAACTTCAATATCAACACCAAGCACTTGACGAATAGCTTCGCTATGAAGATAATTCTCTGCCTCAGCTTTATTTGTTAGAAAAGCCCTTGACCCATCAGTGCGTTTATTTACAGATTCTACTTGGTTCTGATATTTAGACGGTGATTCATGCCCACGATCATATATATGGATTTCAGGTCGACCGATGGGTTTAAGGTAATGTTCATTCACCCAGTCTCTTAAAGTACTTCCCCCTAACGGCAAGAAAACTACCTCTGGTGAATCAGGATCGAATGCAGTTTCATCACCTGCTTCTTTTAATATTTGTACCATATTCTTCAAAAATGAGACATCATTGGGGCCTTCTACGCACACAAATACACGTACCCGATGATCAGCGATTACTCCTAACTCCTCGGCTATTCTCTTATAAACTTCTTCCGAACCTGCTTCAACTACACGTTTTCCTTTTTCATCTATACGCACATAACGAAGACCGTTAATTGGTACCATCTCTGCAAGCCCAGGAACGTGGGTTGTAATAATTACCTGGCAATCATCAGTGGAACCAAGTTCTTTTAACGCTTCGATAACCACTCGTTGATTTGAAGGATGTTGTGATGTTTCAGGTTCTTCGATAGCATAGATAACGTTCTTTTTCCCAGCTTCCTGGCGCCTTCTTTCAGCTTCTGCGCGGAAGAACCCCAAAAGAATAAGCCGTCGTACACCACTTCCTCGTTTATTGACGGGAATTTGCTCGTCAGTTGTGAGAGCAAGTTTGAATATCGAGTCCCATTTGGGCTCCGTTCGAAAAGTAGGAGTAAGCTCCTTTGCAAGATTGGGATCCAATTCTTCTAGTTTTTCCAAGGTGCGTTTAGCTACATCCATAGCGGCATCTTGCACTTTGTTTTGAATATCCTTTAATTCTTCAGACAACTCAGAAATAACCTGTTGCACAGCCATTTTCATTGGGTCTTGAACTTCGTTATCTTGATCAGTGCTCGGACGGTCTGCCTTAAATAGGGCAAAGATTGGCAAATAGTTTTGAATCTGGTCCCATATTCTTTTGGCATCTTCTTTATTCAATTCAATCTCAATT
>CAYMPX010000200.1:0-5110 GCA_964392135.1 uncultured Methylomarinum sp. | reverse complement strand
ATCCCAAACAGCTCAATATCTTGAGGTATATTCATGACAATTTGGATATTATGTACCTTAAAACTGGCTTCCACCAGACCTACGGCATCTTCAACCGCTTGTCGTACACTAAAGGCATGACGGAATTTATTGGGGCTAAAGAAATCCCGGAAGTCATTAATAGTATGCGACATTTTTTCGATATAAATAAAGCCTTTTTCTATCTGTTGATCAAGATATTCAGAACTGAGTTCATCAAATTGTTTGGCATCCTTAAGATTGCCCAGCAATAAGCTCATGGCATTTAAAGGTTGTCGCCACTGGTGGGCAATATTGTTGATCATTTCCCCCATCGTTGCTAATTTCGACTGTTGTATTAGCAGGTGGTCTTTTTCTCGATTCTTCAAGGTGATATCTTGAACACGCTGTTCCAGTTCTGCATTAAATTGACCAATTTCTGTCATTAAACGGGCATTTTCTATGGAAATGGCCATTTGTAAACTGAGTAGCTCAATCATACGCACACGATCCGGAGTAAAGACCGCAGGTGACAAACGGTTTTCCAAATATAATATGCCGACCAGTTCAGCCTGGCGCATAACAGGCACACACATCAACGAGCGTATTGAGTATAGTGAGACCTCTGGCAGGTTTCGAAATTCAGACGATTGTAATGCATCAGTCAATACCACGGTTTGATGGGTTCTACTGACATAATGCACAATGCCCTGGCAAATATTATTGATATCTTTTAATAAAACAGGTGTTACTTCAACGGGAACCTTTTCGTCAATATGACTCTCGCTCATACTCAGCCAGTCACCATCTACTTGCTGCAGTAAATAACCATACTGGGCTCCCGAACATTCCAGTACCACACTCATAATTTTCGCCAATAATTGCGGTTGATCTATTTCAGCCGATAAAGCAAGAGACGATTTAATTAAATAATCCACATCAATATCAGGTAATGTCTGACCTTCTTTAATAATTATCTGCTCATCAAGGATGGTTTCAGAGATGCCATGCAACAATAATTCAGGGTAGCTCTCCAGTAATTGAATTTCTTTGCCTTTGTAACCACATGCTTGATAGCAATAAAGTGATTTTTGCAAATATTGTTGGCTGCTAACCCAGTTTTTCGCTTCCAGCCATTTAAAAAACAATTCATTACAGTAACCATCAAAAAAAATGTATTTTTGGGCTTGGGCAAGCTCTATCGCTTGCAGATAATACATTGCAGTCTCTGCTGAATCATCAAAATAACGACTCCACTCCGCACGACACAAGGCCAGATAGGGTTGTAATAAAGGGCCTAATGCGGCCCAGGTTTGCAGTTGCTCCAGTAGTGGAGTCAACCGGCACTGTAAATCCTGTCTGGATTCTCCTGATTCTTCAACATAGCGTAAGGCATTCAATATTCTGAAAGCGTACCATTGTCGTTTTAGAACGTTATCTGTCATACCGGTCAAAAAGCCTTGCACCGCCTGCAGACACTTATCGGCTTCTTTATAACGTCCAAAATAATAATGGCTGATACCCAATAACACGAAATAACTACCCGCTGAAGCCACATGGTTCTGACTTTTCCATAACGCCAGTTTTTCATCCATGGGTACGCTGACTGGCTGGGGATTTTTCATCGGTTCAATCCAGCCAGCCTGAACCGCTTCGGCCAAACCCACTGAAAATGACAATTGATTCTTGAGAGAGAATTCCAGACACTCTTCGGTAATCTCTTGTATCGTTGAAAAGTCATTTCCCTGAACTTGCAGATTCCACATCAGGGGACCATAGGTCAATCCAGAATTGTATAGATCGCCACAATTCTTACCGCACTGTATGCCTTTTCGGCAATATTCAACAATCTCTTCAGGGTGGCTGCGCGAATGCATATTGCACCAGACTATACCGTTTATACCCCGTGTCGCGCCAAAGGTATCTGGATAACGGGCGCATAATTCATGCGCCAGATCCTGATAGTGAAATGCCATCTCAAATTGCCCTTGCTCCCCCAGATTTAGCCCCATTATCGAGAATGAATAGATCACCGATTCATCCATCCCGCCGTGTAAACAGTGCATGGTTGATTGAGCCGCCGACAAATACAGTTGAGGAACCCGTCCAGACATATATAAATCCGGAATCAGTTCACTGTAAAAAACCAGCTCGACTTTACTTTTTCTATCCTGAGTAAACGGCATATCAAGGATAATGCGCCATACATCGGGATATTTATCATGTATTGATTGCATCAAGGTTTGCAGTCGTTGTTGGGCAAGCTCATTTTGTTCAGGAATTGCTTTATCAAAATACCCCAGACCTTTGTTAGCCGTATCAATTGCCTTAATAAAATTACCAATAGAAGAGAGTGAAGTCGTTTGCTCCGCCAATGCTTCTGCTTTGTCTAAATCATCTTTAGCATGTTGCAATAGTTTATTAAGCAAAACTTCAGATGGCTCGTAACGACCACACATCAGTTCTGTTTTCGCCAGCTTCTGGTGCAATCGATACATTAAGCTATATTGATCGTCCCAGGAATCGTCAGAGAGTAGTTGCAAGCCATCACGATAATATTCATTCGCTGCCTGGGTGGCCAATGCATTGAGCGCTTTATTACCCGCATGGTGATTTATATTGGCCAGCTTTAGCCTGTTTTTACTACTGATATCATCTGGGCGACCTAAATTCAAATGTGCGGCGATAGTAAAAAGATTATCCTGTTGTTCCAGCACGGCATCCGCTGATTTCTGCATCAATAAATGCCAACCGACTTGCCAATGAATTTTCTTCCGCTGCTCACCCGGAATTAGACGGAGTACGGCTTCCTGCACTCTGTCATGCACAAACTGAAATTCTGTTTTGCTTTCAATTAACAGCCCAATGGTTAACACCGGTTTTAACAGTTCAAACAGCGCGACCAATTCAATATCATTAATCAGTGCCACATCTTCTGCTGCAAAACGGTTACCCATACAGGCGCAGACCTTAATAATTTCCAATGTTTGGTGATTCAGTCGCTGCACTTTAAAACCAAACATTTCCACCACGGTTGCAGGCATTTTTGACTGACTGATTTTGCTCATATCCCAAACCCATTGCCCTTGTTTGCTAAAAAATAGCAACTCTTCGCTATGCAACCAGGATAGACTCTCGCTGACAAACAATGGATTGCCCTCACTCAGTTCCACCAGAAAAGAGGCCAGCTGTTGAGTTTGCTGTAAGGGTAAATCCAGAATATAGGCGACCATCTCATGGCAAGCCTGCCTATCTAACGGGCCAATGCGTAATTCCTGGATATTTTGCCGCCGTTCTTTAATCACTTTTAGTAAATACACTAAGGGGTGTGCGGCATCGACTTCATTGTGCCTATAAGCACCAATAAAAAACAGGTGAGGAAAATCCTCTCCATTAGTAAATAAATACTGTAAAAAATCAAACGTAGCACTATCGCACCATTGCAAATCATCAATGAACAGTATCAGCGGATTATTTTCTCTACTCAGGCTGATTAAAAAAGCCCCGAATACATTATTAAAACGGTTTCTCGCTTCTACAGGGGGTAACACTACTACATCGGGTTGTTTTTCAAGAAGAATAATTAACTCAGGAATGACATCTGTGACCACTTTCCCCTGATTGCCTAATGCCAGCAGAATTTGTTCTTGCCATTCTTTAACCCGGGCATCACTTTCGGTCAATAAGGTTCGAATAAGATTTCTCAACGCCTGAATCAGAGAACTATAAGGTATGTTTTTTTGATATTGATCGAATTTTCCGGAGGTAAAATAGCCTTTATTGGCGACTAGAGGCTGTTGTAATTCCTGAATCAAGCGCGTTTTACCAATACCGGGAAGTCCGGAAATAAATGCGGAATGAAACCCTTTATCCGATACAACCTTGGAATATTGATCCAGAATAATCTGAGTCTCACTATTTCGTCCCATCATTTTCGAGATAAAAATGACTCTTCGGGTATGATCGCGTAATCCCAGGGTAAACGATTTCACCTTGTTATCGCGCAGGAAATCATCAGCACAATGACGAATATCGGCATATAAGCCCATGCCTGTCTGATAGCGTTTTTCGGGTTCTTTCAGGCACATTTTTGCCACAATTTCACTGATAACGCTGGGGACATCAGCGTTAATCTGATGGACTGGCGATGCCTCCTCAGCCAGGTGAGAATGAATCAACTCTAAAGGGTCAGTGCTGGTAAAAGGTAGCCTACCTGTTAACAATTGATAGAAAACAATCCCCAAAGAATAAATATCGGTGGAGAAATCAACTCGGTGATTGATCCGACCTGTTTGTTCCGGGGAGGTATAAGCCAAAGTGCTTTCCACAAAATCACGGTCATAAATAAAATGACTGATTTCCTGTATATCTATTGGATTCAAAAAATCGATTAATCGAATCGCATGAGTCCCTTGCTGAATTAAAATATTATGTGGCTTAACGCCACCGTGAATAATACCCGCCTCATGTACAGCATTGATGGCCAGCGTCAATTCACTCGCGATATTAAAAAAAACGCTCAGAGGTATATTCCCCTTTTGCTCGGCAATAAAACGGTTCAACGTCTTACCAGGGAAAAAATGGCTTACTACAAATTGAGCATCACTAACACTTTCAAAACGTTGGGGAATAATAATGCGCGGGTCATGAATAATTTTCAGTCGTTCAACTCTCTGGCGAAGATAGCGACGCTGACTTTCGTTATTAATAGGATGTTTTAAGATTTTAATGGTAAAAAAACTGTCTGGATTTTTTTTTGAGGAGGCTTTATAAACCGAGGCATTTAGGCTATCGCCCAACGATTCGAGTAAATTATAATAAGGAATTGATAACGCAATATCTAAATGTTTCATCTTATTTAGTCCGCTACTTTTAACGCAAAGCGGGTTGTCTCCTTCCATACGAACACAAACGCTTAGTTAAACCATTATTTCAAAACTGTATAAGTGTTGGCAGTAAGAATAGATTTAAACATATTATTTTAATCTGTTTAGATTTTTATGTTGCAGGAATAATGATGTTCACTTATTTATACCGCGCTGTAATGATTTTATTTATCAATAGGAATATGTCTGGCTTTGAACTTGTCCCTGTTATAGATGACTAAAGTGTT
>CAYMPX010000199.1:0-5120 GCA_964392135.1 uncultured Methylomarinum sp. | reverse complement strand
AATTTATTAGAAATGCATTTAGCACATAAAAAAAATTTACACTATTCGCGTAGTCTTGAAATCTTTGTTAAACAGCGGACTCAGGAGTTATTGGATACCCAAAAAGAAATGATTGAGCGTTTAGGCTTAATCTCAGAATATAGAGACAATGAAACAGCCTCCCATACCATTAGAGTGGGGCTTTATTCTGCAATTATAGCGCAAGTAATAGGTCTTAATGATAAAGACGTTGAACAAATACGATTCGCAGCTCCGATGCATGATATTGGTAAAATTGGCATTCCTGATAGTATCCTGCTTAAAAAAGGCACGCTGGATGACGACGAAATGACACTAATGAAAAAACATGCAGAATTTGGCTATGACATTTTAAAAGGCTCAAAAAGTAGTATTTTAAAAAATGCGGGATTAATTGCTTTAGCGCATCATGAGAAATGGGATGGCAGTGGTTATCCTTCGGGTTTAAAAGGGGCAGATATTCATTTGTATGGTCGAATAACCGCTATTGCCGATGTGTTTGATGCATTAACTATGTCCAGGTCTTATAAAAAAGCGTGGGCTATAGACGATGCGGTTAACTTAATAAATGATGAATCGGGTAAACATTTTGACCCTTCAATTGTAGCAATATTTAATCAGGTTTTAGATAAATTGTTAGTGGTAAGAGGAAAATTTGCAGATTAAGGTTAACTCCCATGCGAATTTATTATAGTGGAACAGTGGAGATAAAATAGTGCTTGTAGGCAATGTTTTCTGTTTAGTTGTAATTTGTATAACTTTATCTTAGGAACGAGGATTCAATAATACCCGAATCCTGACAGGTCTTTTGGCGTCACAGCGGCACTAGCCAAACAGTTACATAGCCTGCTATGCGCCTATTTGTCCAGCACCACTGTGAAACCAAAATCCTGTGTCAAAATTTCGTATATTATTAAATTCTCGTTCCTTAACTATCATGATGGGGGGCTTCCATCACCCCGGAAGATGTAAGTTTTGATTAGGCAATAAAAAAATTCTTCGCAGCAAAGCCAATTTTGGCATCCTCGAAGGTTTTTTAAATGACGTGGTAGTGTTGTTAATATTTGAATTTCAGCCAACATAATTTTTCAACTCTCTAAGGCTTCCTTTTCTAACAAAACCTCTAGCTCTCGTGATAGTGGTGCTTTAAAATGCATTATTTCATTGGTCACGGGATGTACAAATTTTAATTGCTCCGCATGCAGGAACAAGCGTTTATATCCCCGTTTTTTTAAACTTTGGTTAACGTCTTTATCACCATAACGCTCATCTGCCACAATAGGATGTCCAAGCCAGGCTGCATGAACCCTTATTTGATGCGTTCTACCTGTTATCGGCGAGGCTTCAACCAAGGTAAGATTTTTATATTTTGCTATGCGTCTAAAATGAGTCTCAGCAAATTTACCTGCTGGACTGACCTTAACAACGCGCTCACCACCCTTCCCTGTATTTCTTAATAATGGCGCTGTAACCAGCTGTTTTTTCCTTTCCCATTGCCCAACCAACAATGCCAGATAGGTTTTCTTTATACCATCGCCTCGAAACAACGCATGTAACGCTTTTAACACAGAGCGCTTCTTTGCCACCAATAAGCAACCAGACGTTGCTTTATCTATTCTATGAGCCAACTCTAAAAACCGTGATTCTGGTCTCAAAACACGTAACGCTTCAATCACTCCCGAACGAATACCGCTACCACCATGCACAGCAAACCCTGACGGTTTATTTAAAACAATTAAAGCATCATCTTCATAAAGTATGTCTTGCTCAAGACTTTGCTTCAACCTAGGCTGCAAAACAACCTCATTCTCTCTTTCAGCCACCCTTACCGGAGGAATGCGAACCACATCGCCCGACTTTAAACGGTATTTATTATCAATACGCCCCTTATTAACTCTGACTTCACCCTTACGAATAATTCTGTAAATGCGTGTTTTAGGTACCCCTTTTAAGCGAGTGATTAAAAAGTTATCTATCCGCTGGTCACAGTTGTCCTCGGTAATTTCAACCCACTGAACCTTAGGACCTTGTTTGTCTTGTACTTTATTCATAATAACAATAATACCAGCATATTTAATTTATTAACTGTTTAAATTGATACCCGCACTAAAGGTTGTTATATTAGAGGAGTTTATCCAGAAATCGGATAAATGGCTGACTATCTTTAACAGCATAGCCTCAAGCCAGCAGGATAAAAAAATCCACTGCTATCTATACAGATTTTTGGGTTTTATCGCTCGACCCATGATGAGCGATGCTGTTCCACTAAGACAAATACTTATAGCTTAATGTATAAACCGCTCTGCTATAGCAACAGAACTTATTTCGCCTGAGACACTACGGATTGATATCCAGAACACTACAGCAAGAGTTGTTATTAACATGACTCGAAACAGGCAAGAAGTTGAAAAACTTAATATTCCGTGAACTTATATGTGTTCACCAAAAACTAAAGTCTGTTCAGAAATAAAACTATTTCTTAGTAAACCTGATATGGAGCAGGAAATCACAAGGACAATATAATGAAAAGAATGCTTATCAACGCCACGCAACCTGAAGAGTTGCGCGTTGCTTTGGTAGACGGTCAAAAACTTTATGATTTTGACATTGAACTCCCTGCAAATGAACAAAAAAAAGCCAATATTTACAAAGGTATTATTACCCGGGTAGAACCCAGCCTTGAAGCTGCATTTATTAACTACGGTGCAGAAAAACATGGCTTCTTACCCTTTAAAGAAATTTCTGCTAAATACAGAAATAAAATCAATCCCGACAAAAAAACAGAAGGCCGCCCAAATATTAAAGACCTGGTAAAAGAAGGCCAGGAAATTATCGTTCAGATTGAGAAAGAAGAACGGGGCAACAAAGGAGCCGCTCTCACAACCTATATCAGCCTTGCCGGTACCTATCTGGTATTAATGCCAAACAACCCGAAAGCCGGGGGTATTTCTCGCCGTATTGAAGGCGAAACACGCAACGAGTTACGCGAAGCCATGGCGGCACTGGAAATCCCTGAAGAAATGGGACTCATCATTCGTACCGCCGGCTGTGGTAAAAATGTTGAAGAATTACAGTGGGATTTAAACTACCTATTGCAGTTATGGGAAGCAGTGGATCGCTCTAGCTCAGAGCAACAAGCCCCTTTCCTTATCTTTCAAGAAAGTAATGTCATCATTAGAGCGCTACGCGATCATTTAAGAAATGAAATTGATGAAATTCTGATTGATAAAGAATCGTCATACAAACTGGTACAAAACTTCTTAAAACAAGTCATGCCTCATTTTTTACAGAAGGCAAAACTCTATACCGATAACGTCCCCTTGTTTAGCCGTTACCAAATTGAATCTCAAATTGAATCAGCTTACAATCGTGAGGTATCTTTACCTTCGGGGGGGTCTATTGTTATAGATTACACCGAAGCCTTAACCTCTATCGACATTAACTCTGCGCGCGCAACCAAAGGCAGTGATATTGAAGAAACCGCTTTAAATACCAACCTTGAAGCGGCAGATGAAATTGCTCGCCAATTACGTTTACGTGACTTAGGCGGACTTTTTGTAATTGATTTCATCGACATGATGGCAAACCGGAATCAAAAAGCCGTTGAGAACCAGTTACGCGATGCCATGAAAATTGACCGCGCACGCATTCAAACCAGTCGTATATCGCGCTTTGGTTTACTGGAAATGTCCAGGCAAAGATTACGCCCTTCTTTAGGTGATGCCACACAATTAACCTGTCCTCGTTGTAAAGGTCAGGGGTCTATTCGCAACATAGAATCTGTTGCCCTTTCTGTGCTACGAATTCTTGAAGAAGAAGCCATGAAGAAAGGCACCGAAAAAGTAGTGGCTCACTTACCTATTGAATGTGCAACCTATCTACTGAATGAAAAAAGATCTGTTTTACAAGCCTTGGAAACCCAACATGAAATTGATGTTGTGGTATTGCCAAGCAAACACCTGGAAACACCGGCATACGATATTGAACGCATCAAATCCGTTGAAGGTGAAGAAGAAAAAGCCAGCCATTTACAGATCAAAGCAGACAACATTACCGTACCTGAGTTTGCAAAAAAATCAACCTATCAAGCTGAAAAACCTGCGATTAAAGAGTTTTTACCTGATGCTCCTGCCCCTGTTCATAACAAAAAAACATCCGCTAATTTAATTCATCGTTTCTGGCAAAAACTGGTGGGAAGTACGGAAGAAGCAAGCAAAGAAACCACAGAAGTAAAAGCACAGCAAGAAAAAACCCAAAACCCGAATGACGAGAAACCACGTCACAATAGAAATAACAGAGGCAATAGAAACCCTCGAAATACTCGAAGTAATGACAGCGGTGAAAGACGTAGCAATCAAAACCGTAACCCTCGCTATAATAAGCCACACACTCAAAAAGGCACAGCAACGCCAGAAACAAAAGCGGGTGAGCAACTGACTACAACGCCAACAGTAGAAAATAAAGCCACGTCAACAGAGCAAACAAATCCACCTGAGACACAAACCAAGGAAAAAAAGGCAAGACGATCTAATAATCCTAACCGCAGGCGTTCTCGTAATCCTAACTATAAAAAACCTCAGAAACCCCAGGATTCACCCGCTGAGAAAAACAGTCAAACCCAAAGCAACGAGTCCAATAACAATATAGACCAGCAAACACCCAGCGTGAAGTCTCAAGAAACACCAAAATCTTACGCCAATACATTTGCTGAACGTAAAGAAACAAATAAACCAGAAACAAGCCCTGAAAAACCGGCTTCTTCTGAAAATAACGAAAAAATCATACCACCTGAAACACCCAGTAGCTCAGAGTCTTAAGCTGTATAGCAATCAAACGAGCCTTCTCCGGGCTGGGGAAGGCTAAACAGCTCTGCATTATTTGTACTGACTCTGTTTTAACGGTAAAAACATTACTGGTGACATACTCTGCGAGCCTCTTGCGAGCTATACAGAAGAGTTTTTGTTCCCAAAAATAATGTTATGTTTAACATACAAGGACTTGAAAGGACTATTGTTCAGTTGTTTTATGCACCTTGCCTAAGGAGGCGCTTTTTATACGAGCCTGTGTATTCTCTAACGCTAAGGAATGAGGGTTTAATAATA
>CAYMPX010000198.1:0-5146 GCA_964392135.1 uncultured Methylomarinum sp. | reverse complement strand
AGTTTACGAGAGGCAGCTAAAAGAAAGCTTTGTGGTTGCCAGTAGAAGTTTTAAAAAACATTTGGTGTTGGTTTTCGGTACAGGGGGTATGGGTGCTGTACTCTTTGAATATGTCTTTAAGCATGAAATTGTATGGTCTTCTGAAATAATAGCTATATGTGGATTATTTGTTGTTCTTGTCTTGCTTGATATATTGGTTGTATATAATCGAACATTGCTTGCTGGTAAAGTTGTTCAGCAGTTTCTGGAAGAAAAATCAGTGGTTCGACTGTTGCTTAAAAGTTCCGATAGGGTTCAGGTAGATAATAAAATTATTCACTTTCGAGATTTAATTTCACAGAGTTATTCAGATAGTGAAACTGAATATTATCGGGTTCATCTAAATAAACTTCAGGAGAGAAGTAAAATACTACGTTTCGATGAGCAAAAAAGTGAGCTAAAAGATGTTTCTATTTTGGCTAAAAATGAAGCTAAAGTACAAATTTTTAATAAATTAAAAAAACATCCGTTACTCAAACTAGAGGATTTAATTGAAAAACATATTGCTTCCCACAAATGTGAAAAATCAAAAATGCAACAAGCTTGGCAAAAAGACTATGAACAGCTTTCTTGGTGGGAAAAATTAAATTGCGAAAGTGACGAGGCAGATACATCTGAAATAGATGAGTACATTATAAAGCTGGAATTGGCACAATTGCAGTTTAAGTTGAAGCACTCAAATGATGCAAATAAAATTCGTACCTTTTATAGACAGAAACGTCAACAAATAATAACTCGAATTGATAATGCTTACCAGCAATCTTTGAATGCTATGTTTGTTCGTCCATTAGGTGAGGTTTCATCTGATAAGCTAGTATATTACGGTTTATGGGGCGGAATATTAGGTATGTCAGGTTCAGTTTTAAATGACTTGTATGATGCCGATCAAATTTACGATACTCTTCGTGGTGTCAATGGTAATTTTACTGATATGTCGGATATGGAGATTTGGTGGGAGTGTCTATGCATGCCTGCTGAAAAATTAGCAGGACTAGTTAGCTTAACTAAAGGAGCTTATTTTGAGCAATTAATTGTTGAGCAGACAGGTGGACAACTACATGAACATTTCAACCATCCAGATACCGATATATTTATCGATGGCACAGCGTTCCAAATTAAGGCGACAGATAGCGAAAGTTATATCAATAGTGTAGACGATGGAATTCCTGTTATTGCTACCAGCGAGATTGCTGAACAGACTGATGCGATAGATAGTGGGATCAGTAACTTAGAGATTACTGAAAGTACTGTTGATGCACTTGGTGGTTCGGTGATTGATTTTGGTGATATGGCTTTTGATGGTGTTGTTGATGGACTAGGGTGTCTGGGTTTTTTTGCAACATTGCATGGAATTAATCATGCATCGAAAATATATAATGAAACTGGTGATGCTGAAACTGCAGTGGGAGAAGGGCTTGAACTAGCTGTAGTTAGTACTGTTAAAGGTATCGTTGATACTAGTGAAATAGTTTATAAAATTGCTACAACAAGACCTGTTAAAGCAGTTAGTAAGGGCTTATTGACGGTTGCTAGTAGGACGGCACATTGGATTGACAAAAAAATTATTGAGAGTGGATATAAATCCTAATAAATCCTAATAAATCCAACGATTATCAAGAGTTGTCGTTATTATAAATAAAACAAATATTATGGTACGAGTATTTTGTGTTTTTAGGGGCGGTAAATTATTAGGATTCTTAGTTTTGTCGATTGAAGGGTTGGCTGAAATTTAAAAATCGAACATGTTGTAACAATAAAAAGGATAGTAGGATGAGCAATCAATTATCAATTTATAACTTAATTCCACAAGAAAAACGATTACTAGCTGAAAATGAAACGTATGTAGGTATTGATTTTGGTACATCGACTACTGTTGCTAGTATTTGTTCAATTGATAAAAATAAACAGATAAAAACCATACCCATTCGATTTAAGCAATTTTTAATTGATGGTCGATTTCAAGAGCACCATTTATTACCGTCAGTTATTGCTTGGGTGGATAACCAATTATTGATTGGAAAAGGAGCTTATGAGCTAAAGTATAAACTTACAGAAGGAGTGAATTTATGGCATTCATTCAAAATGGAGCTTGGAACGGATTTAGGTCCAAAATATTTTAAATCGCGATTGAGTGCTGGTCATCCTTTAGCAACAATTGAGTCCCCTCGTGATGCTGTACTTGTATTTTTTAATTATGTTAAACAGGGTATTGAGTCTTTTGTTGAATCGGAAGGATTATCTACGAATATGCGTTATGCGGTGAGTATTCCTGCTGCATTTGAAGGGAATCAACGTCGTGAATTGTTGGAAGTGCTGCAAGAAATAGGTCTGTCTGATGAAAATCATGTCTTTATCGATGAACCGAATGCAGCGTTTATCAATTACTTGGTGGAATACAATCATAATAGTTTTAAGCATTATCAAATTCCTGATGATTCACCTTTACATATTTTGATTTTTGATTTTGGTGCAGGCACTTGCGATATTTCTATCTTAGCTCTGGAAAATATAGGATCAGCTTTTAGTACAAAAAATTTAGCTATTTCTAATTTTTTACCATTAGGAGGAAATGATATTGATAGAGCTATTGCTCGACAAATTTTGTTACCCCAGTTTTTAGCACAGAATGGGTTAGATGAAGATGTCTTAAAAAAAGTGGAAATTGATAAGCGTATCTTGCCACGACTATTGGGTATTGCTGAAAGATTAAAGATTAATTTGTGTAAGAATATAAGTCCGCAGATGATTAATCATAAGTTACCTAATCTCGCTTACAGCACCCAAGCAGTAAAAATTACTGAAAATGCAGTGATAAAACTTCCAAAAATGACTCTTAAATTAGGTGAGTTTTATCTTTCATATAAAGTGTTTTCTGAATTAATGGAGCCTTTTTTAGATCCTTTTTCGGGTAAAGATTTTTGCTCTGAAGAAGGTAATATTGTAAGTATTTTTTCACCGATTAATTCAGCTCTTAAAAAAGCTGAATTAACAATGGATGCAATTGATTTGCAGCTAATGATAGGTGGTAGTTCCAAGAACCCTTATGTAACTGATGCTTTAAGCAATCAATTTCCTGAATTAGAAATTGAAGTACCACAGGATTTGCAAGCTCATGTTTCAGGTGGTACATCGGTTTATTCACAGTTGATTCATGGCATGAATTTCGATCTTATTCGACCCATTACTAGCGAGCCGTTGTTGTATATGACACAAGAAGGTGTAAAAGTGTTGGTGCCTGCAAATACACCTATTCCGAGCCAATCGGTTGTGTTTGAGTCATTAGTTGTTGGGCGTGACCAACAAAAAGTCATAGAGATCCCTATTTTTATTTCCACGAATGACAAGTTGTTGCATGTTATAAAAGTCACTGAACAGAAAGGCAAAGGGTTTCCTATCAATACTGCTGTGCAACTTGAGGTACGGGTAACAGAAAATAAATTAGTGAGTATTCAAGTACAGATTAATGGCTGGACAGCTATTGTTGAGTATTTAAATCCGTTTGCTAATCATAAATTATCGACTAAGGAACGAATAGTCTTAGAGAGGTTTAAGAAAGCGAATATATCTGCCTTAAATAATAATGGTCGTCCAACTGTAGATGTGTTGTGTGACTTGTTTCATGCTTATTCAGATGCGGGGCAGCATATAAAATCGGCTGAATTATTGGAAAATATACAGCAAATGCAACCTAGTAAAAGTAATTTAACTAAGCTGTGTTATCACTATTCAATGGCAGGAAAACAGAAACAAACTTTGTTTTGGGCTGAGCAAGCTTATGCAAAAGATAAAAGCTCCACAACAGCTTATAACTTGGCTTTGGAATATAAAAATAGTAATGAAGAGCGATATTGTCAATTAATGCAAGAAGGATTGGCTATGGACGATGATGAGGTTTGTATTTTGCAAATATATGGTAATTATTTAATGGATAAAGATGATCCACAAGGTGAGATTATGTTGAAAAAAGCATTAAAGTTGTTTTTAGCAGAGTTAAGTATAGGGGATATTAGCAATAATTATTTAAATCGCCTGATTTTCTGTGCAAGAAAGTTAGGGGACTCTAACGCTTTGGAAAAAGCAATAAAAGAAAAAGATAAACGTAAACAGAGTGATAAAGGCTACGATGAAGATAATTTATTACAAGCTGCACGTATTTCATTAGAACAATTATAAAGGGCGGTTAATTATGGGATGGATGATAGCAAAAGAAAAACTGGATGAAACACAGCGTAATACAGTTAAAGCTGCAACCTCTGAAAATAATAATTTGTTTATACAAGGACCTGCTGGGTGTGGTAAATCGGTAGTATTGATCCATGCTTTACAAGATTTCTTAGATAGAAATCCACAAGCAAGATTACTTATGGTTTCATTTACACGTACTCTTCTTGAACTTTATAAAACTGGGATTAGAGAAGATTTATTAAGTCGCGTTCAACTTTGTACTATGGAGAAATTTAAGCATAGTAACTTTGGACATTATCAATTTATTGTTATAGATGAAGTACAGGATACTGACCCTGTAGTACTTAATCTTATTAAGCAATCGGGTAAGCGCCTTATAGGTGCTGGCGATTACTTTCAGTCTATTTATGATAACAAGTGTTCTTTATCAGATATTCAAGGGATAGGTAATATGCAAGAACCAATATTGCCAGTTATTTATCGTAATACTCAATCAATTCATGCTATAGCGAGCTATTTTGCGGAATTTCCAGAGCAATATCGTGCTTATGCGGTAGATAATAAACAGCGGGATACATCAGTACAGATGGCTGAATTTTCATCAAAATTAAAAGAAGTCGAGTATGTTTTGGGAAAGGCAAAGCAGTTGGCTGAGAGTGGAGAAAACACGGTTATTATTTTACCTAACCAAGAAAAAGTGCTGAATTTTTTTACAGCTGTATTTTTGTTAGAAAGCCTCACCCCTTGGGTTTTAACAAAAAATAGTTATAACAAACCTGATTATGGCTCTTTAAATACATATTGTCAGAGGCAAAAGCTTCCTATAAGTTATTTAGGTAATGGTTATGGTTCTTTGCAACGGATTTATACTCAACAACCACCCGCTAAAAGACGGGTGGGTTAGAGAGATTGGCGACTGAAA
>CAYMPX010000197.1:0-5201 GCA_964392135.1 uncultured Methylomarinum sp. | reverse complement strand
GAGAAAAAAATCGAGCAAGGAGAGAACAGAGAAGCGCAAGAAGACTGTAAGAAAAAGGCGTATGAACAGCCAATTCTCCTCTCCGGAGATATCGCTAATAGATTGAATTTAGATTCTTCGTATAAAAAAATTATTAGAAGCTGTCAGTCTGTTTTGGAAAAGCTTAAGGGAGAATTAGTTTCAGGAAAGACTCGCGAAAGTGGTCGCACTTTTATGATAACGAGTGCACATGCAGGAGAGGGCGTCACCGTATCCGCTTTAGCAACAGCCGTTGCGCTTTCTAAATATGGTCATTCCAAGGTATTGTTGGTTGATGCGAATACATCAAACCCAAAATTACAGAAACTGTTTTCAATTAAAGAGGGTAGTGGGTTTTTTGAGTATATTTCAGGAACGCTTAATATTTTGGATGATGAAATAAGTGATAGTTCGATTTATAAGGCAATGGATTTTTCTCAGGATAATGTTGATCTATCCTGGGCAAAGTGTACGCATTATACAGAATACCCCTCTCTATATGTCATGCCTTATTCAGCGCATACTGCTGTGTCTTTATGGAGCGTGGTTGAACATGAAAATTTTCAAGCGCGTTTAAATACCTTGAAAGGCATATTTGATTATATTGTGTTTGATACTTCAGCGATAATGAATTCTTCTGAACCTGCTTTATTATCCCAACATATTGATGGGGTCATCATGGTGCTTTGTGCCGAAAAAACTAAATGGGAAATAGCGGAATTAGCCATCAATACGGTTAAGAATGCCGGGGGTGTTTTTGTAGGAAGTATTTTAAATCGACGTAAATTTTATATTCCAAAATTTTTGTATGGTTGGTTGTAAACGAATGATGTTAAATATATCAATGAGGTTTTTTTCGAGACTAATATTCTTTTATTTCTTAACAAGTCTTTTTGCTATTTCCTGTTCTATTCGGAAAGAATTACCTGAGTATACGGAATTTACAGTTGAAGCCGAGACTTTTTCATTTGCCACAGCAGATTACGATACCTTGCCTGAATACCAGGTTCAGGCGGGCGATATTCTTGATGTGTTATTTAATATACAGTCATGGAATCCAGAGAAAGAATACCTTTTGGCATTAGGGGATTCTATTTCCATTCGGTTTCCGGATGTTCCCATACTGGATCAAGTAAAAATTAAAATCCCACCTGATGGCACAATACTATTGCCTTATATTGGGGCAATAAAGGTTCAAGGGTTAAGTGCCATTTCCTTAAAAAAGGCATTGGAAGAAAGGTATGCTGTGGTGTTGCGTTATCCAGAGATTTATATCACGATTGATGATTATCTATTTCAACTCTATTCTTTAAAAGAAGACTTGAGAACAGCGCCACGAGGTCTAAGTCGTTTGGCAACAGTTAGACCGGATGGATACATCACTTTTCCGTTGATTGGTGATGTTTTAACATCCCATAAAACAATTCCTCAGTTGAATGCCTATATTAATCAGGAATATGAAAAAATAAGTCATAGTTTACAGGCAAATTTATTTTTACAGACTCATGCGGCCTCTCAGGTATATGTTCTTGGGGCAGTCAACAACCCCGGCGCTTATGAAGTGGCTAGACCGCTAACCGTGTTGCAAGCGATTGCTTTAGCTGGTGGTGATATATTAGATTCAGACATTGAAGAAATATTTGTAGCGCGCCGTCAAGAAAAACGCATGGTGGTCAGACGAATTAATGTACAAAGTCTATTGAATGCGGAAAAAGAAAGTGGTTTTTTCTTTATTGGACCGGATGATATTGTTTATGTGCCCAATACACGTCTTTCTACAGTGGCAAATATTTCTGAAAACATTAGAAAAATCATGATGTTTAGAGGGTGGACGTTTGGTAATTTTTAAAAATAGTCAGCTGGTTAGCCTCGCTATGCGTTCGATACTGAGTGTTAGAGAGGTATGATTACAAAGTGCGGGGGCGTTGTAATCACACCTAATTGACTCTCCCTCACTTTTAATCACGCCCTAATGCAAGTGATAAAGGATACTGAAAATTTACTCATTTTCATGTATTTCTCACCTAGGAGTTATGCATTGATAAAAAAGACCAATAAAATCAATTAACTATATTTAAAAAAACTACCTGGTAAAAAAGTAGAGTCTTCCTGTTAAATTATATAAAAATCTAACCATATGATTTTAACAGGTAATTATTATTGGTTTATTTTGCGAAAAATTATTTTTGAAGTATTTGATTTGTCAATGCGTAAGTCCTATCACTCGATGTTCCAGTTTTTAGTTATTGCTTTTCAAAAAGTCAGCAAAACAAGATGATAGAGAGGGAATGGTTTTCTATAGGCATTGATATTTGTGATGATCTAATTAATGCTATCCCTCTAGTTTTCAGTACTAAATAATCACTTTTGGCTTAAATAAAAATTGGCGAAGGTATTGGTTAATCTACTGTACGCCTTACAGTATTGCTGTGAAGTGTTACATTTTTGAATTTAGATATATAAAAAGTTACTTATGGAATCAGTCAGTGGTGTAGGTGTAACGTCTAGTGAAAATTACCTGAGAGAGGTGGTTTTTATGCTGTCAGTTCGAAAAGAGCTGATATTTTTTGTTTCTGCAATAATTTTTGGTTTAATATTGGCGATTGCTTTATTTTGGCCTGCACGCTATACAACAACCGCCAAAATACTGATTAGTACAAATATTGTTAAAACAAGTTTAGGCACTTTAGAGCAAGTAGATTATCGTATGGAAAAAGTGAGTAAGGAAGACTTGAACTCAGAGGCGCAGCTGCTGTTATCCAATGATTTGATTTCGCAAGTTATTTTACAGTTAAAGAAAGAAAATAAACTGTTTTTTGATACTGAAATTGATAATCAAGAAACGTGGCTGAGCAAGCAAATTTTACGTGTTAAAAAGGCTGTTGTGGTCAATGCTATTCCTTACTCGAAAGTCCTGGATATTTCGCTTGTGTGGAGCGACGCACAAGAGGCTAAAATATTGTTGGATCGATTGCTTACACACTATCTTTCGTATCGGATTAAGATGGAAGGATACAGTGGTAAAAATAGATTTTTTGATGAACTATCTAATGAATATTTAAGCCGAATTGAAACAGCCAATCAAAAAATTTCTGATGTAATGCAGACTAAGAAGGTTGTTTCACCTGAGGCGGAGATAACGAATAATTTAGCAATTAAGTTTAGTTTAGAAAAGGTTTTAGGGGAGGGTGAATTAAAGAAGATATCATTAGATAAGCGTATTGAATTACTTGAAGAAAAAATGCAAGAAAAGGAGATCCAGTTTTTTTCTTTTCTTCAAAACGAGTCGATAACACAATTTTCCAAGCAAATACAAGTGTTGTTTATTCAGAAAGCGAAAACGGAGGGTGTTTTTATTTCAGATAGTAAAGCAGTACGGGGTATGGAAATGCAACTGGAGGCGGCGTATCATAATTTATTAATTGAAGTGGGCGCATTAAAGTCCGAGTTGATCGCTCAGGCGGCGGTACTTTCTGCACAGAAGAACCTGTTATTAGCGAAAATTAGCTCTATTGACAAACGGAATAGCGAATTAAAAATGGCAATGCTCAGTATGGAATCGCTACAGAATGTAAATAAAGTACTGCAAATGTCCTTTGAGATATTTTTTAAACGTAAAGAAGAAGCGGCACTTGCATCCAGTTCGGTTATTAACGGAGCAAATGTTTCTATACTTTCTTCCCCAAAAACACCGTTAAGCCCTAGCTTTCCAAATAAAAGAGTTATGATTCCATTTGGCTTTATTGTAGCGTGTTTAAGTGGGCTTATTACCGGGTTCCTGGTTGAGTTTTTTGATCATACCTTTAAAAGACCTGAAGATATAAACCCGGTATTATCAATGAAGTTTTTAATTTCAATTTCTGATAGTTAAATCATAGGAGCTGTTCATAATGGGATATAAACTTGCGGATATAAATTATAGAATTGAAAAATATATAAAGCATTCAGGCTATCGTTATAAGAATGACATCCTGGAGTTTTTAATAAATAGCAGTGTTTCTTTAGGTCTATTATTAGTAAGTTTACCTCTATGGCTTGTTTTAGCTATCATTATTAAATTACAAGACCGCGGCCCTATATTTTATCGTGGTATTCGATACGGGAAGGATAAAAAGAAATTTTATATGTATAAGTTTAGGACGCTGATTCCTGATGCAGAAGTAAAAATTGGCGCTCAATTATTAAATTCGAGTATGAGTCTGGAAACGTCAATAGGTAAGTTTCTTAGAGATACGCGACTGGATGAATTACCTCAGTTAATTAATATATTGAAGGGTGATATGGCATTAATAGGCCCTCGACCTGAAAGACCTTTGGTATATGAACAAATGTGTCAGGATATTCCTGATTATGATTTACGATTTACAATAAAGCCGGGTCTTATTGGATATTCACAATTATTTACACCGCATAGCACAAGTAAAAAATTTAGAGCAAGAATTGATAATTATTATTCTAAGCGCGGTTTTGAGATAAAAAATAATTTTATTTTTTTACTTTACGCTTTTAGTTTACTCGGAGGGATAGCGTTAAAAAAAACAGTAAAACTTATTGAAAAAAAGGTTGTTTTGATTTGTCAGGCAAAGCGCTTTTCTGATGAGAGAAAGTCTTCGCGTATTAAGTTTTTTCTTTCTTATCATGCGCGTTTAATTATTTGTCTAAATAATTCAGCTGAGGGGGTGGGCGTAGAAAAAATCGCTGATAGCCGATTTAATTGTTTTATGTTTGATATTAATGATAAGTTTATTTCTATTATTTCAGATTATCCTTTGCCTACGTTAGATGAAAGCAAAGTATGCACTGCAAAATTAATCATAAATTCGAATGATAAGTTATTTGAGCGACGTAGTCGGCAACATGTTATACGTTGTAATATAACAAATATTCAAGAAATAACGCGTCGTAGTAGTAAATGTTATACGAGTTATCGCTATTTATTGGCATACAATCCTACATCTGATTTATACCGTTATCGGCTTGATAAATATGTATTGAAGAAAAGTATATTGTAAGCAGCACGTTGGCAGTCAATAGTGAGTTTATTCTGGCTATCGACTTGGGGCTGGATAATTTAATTAAAAATCTACTTTTTGGATAAGCTAACCCCAGCCTGCCATAAGATTTTATTCACCCTGTATTACAGAATGACTGAGCACCATGCGCAGAAAAGTTTATGATTTATG
>CAYMPX010000196.1:0-5253 GCA_964392135.1 uncultured Methylomarinum sp. | reverse complement strand
ATAATCAGAATAATCAGAAATGCTATTTTTTAATGGAATCAATATGGTATCACCCATCTCCTTACACACATCTTTTTAATAATTGAAAATCAATGAATTACAATGACCACCTAAAAATAGAGAAGTCAGTAAAATAAGGGGCTACAGGCAATTGTATAAAAAACATACAATACTGTAACTTATTGATTTTAGATTTTATGATACTTGTGTGTAAGGAGATGACTTAATGCCTAAAGAGCAATTACTGAATTTTTTAAAGTAAAACACCCTTAAAATATACAAACGGACTATATTAAACAAACAATGTTTTCGGCAGTCTACTGGGTTTTTTGGTTAGGTATCTATCATAAAAATAGTTAACGCATAAATAATGCCATCAAATTAACCATTTGATTTAAAACGAATTATAAATTCATATGTAGCATTAAATTTTATACTTGTAAAAATTACTGACAGATAAATTACGGCATCAGATCCAGAACTGCGAAGACCCTGATATTTACTCGGCAACACTCTGGGGAACAGGTCTTTAGCCTGCATTTTATAAGCAGCCTAAAGGACTGCGCCCCATCGTATCTGTTATCATTCGTGAACATTCTTAAGCGAGTTTCAATGATAATTTCAGATGAATATTTTTTCCACCTCCCTTGGCTTCTAAACCTTTACTCGCCAAAAACGCAACCGACACGTTATTAGCATCTCGCATTAACACCCTGTTTTCGAATGAGCGTTATCTGAATAATGGGAATAAAATGGGCTCAATTATCAGTGCTAGACAAGGCGTTGCTAATGCTGTTAGTTTAATCGAGAAGGCTTTAAGCTAAACCCCTTCCATGACTAAACGCCACGACATTAAAAGGGACATGAAAATGAGTATTGATACGTTAAAATCACGTCGAGTAGGAATAGATACCTATCATGAGAATGTCGCGTACTTGAATCGTGAATGTAGTATTTATCGGGCGGAAGGTTTTCAGGCATTGTCTAAAATTCTGGTGAGTACCAATGGTTCAAAGTTACTCGCGGTACTTAATGTGGTTGATGATCCTTCTATTGTACAACCCGGGGAGCTGGGGCTTTCTCAACAAGCATTTAACTATCTGAATGTAAAAGAGGGCGCGTTGGTGACAGTCAATCATGCTGAACCCCCCAAATCGATGGATGCCGTGCGACGTAAGATTAACGGCGAGCGTCTTAGTCGGACTGACTTTCTGGATATCACGGGTGACATTGTAGAAATGCGTTATTCTAAAATGGAATTGGCAGCCTTTCTGGTCGCAACCGGTCAAAATAATCTGGATCGTGACGAGTTGTTATATTTAACTCAGGCCATGTTGCAATCCGGCGAACGTATGAACTGGCATGAACCACTGGTTGCAGATAAACATTGTATTGGCGGGATTCCTGGCAATCGAACATCCATGTTGGTGGTGCCGATTGTTGCGGCACATGGCATGTTAATACCTAAAACCTCAAGTCGTGCCATTACATCGCCTGCCGGTACTGCCGATACCATGGAAATTTTAGCCAATGTGAACCTTTTACCCGAACAGTTATTAGATATTGTTCGGAAGGAACGTGGCTGTCTGGTATGGGGCGGCACGGCTAAACTGGCACCGGTTGATGATTTACTGATTTCAGTAGAAAGACCGTTGGGGATTGATTCGCAAGGGCAAATGGTGGCATCAATTTTATCCAAAAAATTAGCCGCCGGTGCGACCCATTTGATTATAGATATTCCGGTCGGACCAACAGCCAAAGTAAGACATATGCGACAAGCGTTGGCTTTACGTAAGTTATTTGAGTTTGTCGGTGATCGGCTTAATATTCATTTGGAGGTGATGATTACCGATGGTCGACAACCGATAGGATTAGGGATTGGCCCGGTGCTTGAAGCCCGCGATGTTATGAAAGTCTTGAATAATGACCCGGATGCCCCCGCTGATTTACGTCAAAAATCCTTGCAGTTGGCAGGACGCATTCTTGAATTTGATCCTGATGTACGAGGAGGGCAGGGCTATGCGATTGCCAGAGACATTTTAGAGTCGGGTAGAGCCTGTGTAAAGATGAATGATATTATAAAAGCACAAGGTAAAAAATCAATTGATTTGCAACCGGGGCGACTGTGTTATCAGGTTTGTGCGGATCGTGAGGGTGTTATCATTAATATTGATAATTTTCAGACCGCAAAAATTGCCCGTATTGCCGGTGCACCCATGGAAAAGAAAGCGGGTGTTGATCTGTTAAAAAAATTAGGCGATAAAGTGACAAAAGGTGAACCTTTATTTCGGATTCATGCTGAATTCGAGGCGGATTTTATGTTTGCAAAAAACCTGGCAAAACAGAACACCGGTTATAGTATTGGTGATGATGAGCAGGTTTTAAAACCGTTAATTGCATTTTAGGAGACGGGTTATGTTGATACTGGCATTTGCTGAATACATGACACAGGCACAACGCCTGGGAGAGACGCTTGATGTTCAGGTGGACGAGGTGTTTCTTCATCAATTTCCTGATGGTGAAAGTTTGTTACGCCTGCCAACCGTAATTCCCGAACATGTGATTATTTGTCGCAGTCTTAATCAGCCCAATGATAAATTAATTGAATTGTTATTGTGTGTAAAAACAGCGCGGCAATTGGGAGCAAAACGCATCACGCTGGTTGCGCCGTATTTATGTTATATGCGGCAGGATATTGCTAATCAGCCAGGGGAAGCCGTCAGTCAGCGTATTATCGGGCAAATGTTGGCAGAGCTGTTTGATGATGTCATTACCGTCGATCCACATTTGCATCGTATTTCAAAGTTAAATCAGGCGATACCTATAGCTAATGCAATTAGCCTGACGGCAACGGATGAGATTGCGGGTTTCCTTAAACAGCAGTTTGACCGTGCCGTGTTACTAGGACCTGATGCTGAATCGGAACAGTGGGTGTCTGCGATTGCAAAAGCAATCGGTTTTGACTATTTGGTGGCAGAAAAAACCCGCCAGGGTGACAAACAAGTGCTTATGGCTTTGCCTGAGTATGCGTTTAACAATCAAGCTGTCATTATCATTGATGACATGGCAAGTACAGGTAGAACATTGGCGACAGCCAGTCGCTTATTGTTGCAAGCGGGGGTGCAACAAATTTATGCGGTTATCACCCATCCCTTATTTTGTGATGATGCGGTGCAACATATTATGCAGGCTGGGATAAAGAATATCTGGAGTACGGACAGTATCAGCCACTCCAGTGCTTGCATTAACCTGGATAAACTTTTGGCACAGGCAATAAAGCAACTGGTTTAACTGATTATGCAAGCATTACGAATTATCAATAAGTTATAGCTATTTTTCGTGGATAATGCGTAAGATCAGTGAGTTAGTTAAGAGTAAAATGCGCTATATTGGAATAATTACTCAGACAATTATCAACATAGCGCGTTATAGCGACATAAAACGCACTGTTTGCATCCAGTTCAACGGACAGTTCAGTAAGCTGGTTCATATCCATACTATAAATAGGTTGAGCATCAGGGTAAGGGGCATAATTTAAATCATAACCGGCTACATCATCGGTATTTTTCCAGCTTGCTGTGACACGATGCCCCGTCGTTATTAAACTTAAGGTGGTTGGGCTTGGCTTATTATTCGCGGTACAAATCGTATTGGAAATAAACTGTGCATAATTTTTTAGCCGAGTATAAACGCCGTAAGCGCCTTTTTGAGCGCATCCATAACCCCAGCTGGTAATACCTGCTTGTTGCCAGTGCTGGCTGTCAGAATTAAACACCATTAGTGGGCCACCACTATCTCCTTGACAGGTATCTTTATTGCCTAGAGCATCTCCCGCACAAAGCATATTATCTGTTAACCCGATCATACGGGAAGCACACAGTAAATTATCAATAATGGGTAGTTCAACTTGTTGTAAGGTTGAGGATAATAGTTCTTCGTAAACGGAAATCGATCCCCAGCCTAAGGCAATGCCTCGTTTTTCGCTATTATCTTGATCGCTGTAAGGCGATAAAATCTTAATGGGGGTATTAGGGGATGATTCGGTTAATTTAATCAAGGCTAAATCATTTTTTAATAAGAGATCGTCATATTGAGGGTGTAAAATAATACGTTCAATTGCAAAACGTTTTATTTGTCTGTCGTCCAATATGGATGGATTGATGATAACCTCAACACTGGTTTTATTTTCAGCAATGACACAATGGCCGGCAGTAAGTACCCAATCTTTAGCAATTAAGCTCGCGCCACAAAACACCCTTTGGTTGTCTGGAGAATATTTATAGACTAATGCTGCCATCCACGGCCATGTTTTGGTGTTTGCTGTTTTACCACCAATAATTCTTAATGCCATTTGTGCGTTAACGACAGAGCTAAGACAGAGTAAGATAAGCATAAATACCGCAGGGCGAGAAAACATCAGAACGACCTTATTAAATATGTTGGCGTGAAAGGGGACGGGACTGGGCTGTCGAAGTGGATTATTTTATAAGTTTTTACTGGATTTGATAAAGACACTTTTCACTGATAAAACAATAGCTAAACTCATAATCTTACACGCAAGTCTGTAACTCATTGGTTTAAAATAAGTTTGTAAAAACAAAATGCACTTTAAAATCAATACCTTTAGAGATTATACATTATTTAAAATCAACACCCTTTTGTAGGGACACTTTACTTTTATGATCTATAATTATTTAAAAAACATAAGAATAACAAAATCATTAGTTTAGAGCTGCTACATTATTTAAAATCAGCACCCCTTCAATTTACTCTAAGTTATTGATTGTTTTTTGAGAATGTACCCCGAAAATGCCATTTTTTTACATTTTCAAGTCAAAATAATATAATAACCTATTGAAACTATTGGTTTTTATATTTTATTTACCATGATTTCGACAGCCTGGTGATGGGCTCTATAGACAGTGCCGATAAATCGAAATACAGGTATGCTCAAGCGTAGCCGCTGTCAGCAATGCGAGAAAGGATAGTCTTTAACTGCTTTCGCTCGTCCTTCCTTAACTAAATCTTCGGCTGTTTTATCACCAAAAGAATGTAGTGGCTGAGAACGAAACCATGCAAAAGCTTGACCTACACTACCTGACCATTCAGTCACACGGTTAATAATTTCCACCGTATCTCGTAACCTGGCTTGTGTTGCTTTGCTTTTGAGTCTAACCACTTTAGAAACAGAGTCTCTGGATAATCCCGTAACTTCAGCAAGATCACTTTTAGTGATATGTAATTCTTTAGCTA
>CAYMPX010000195.1:0-5310 GCA_964392135.1 uncultured Methylomarinum sp. | reverse complement strand
TGAAGCTTTGCAGTTTGAAAGCTTGGTCGAAATTTAAAAAGTCGAACATGGCGTTGTCAGTATGTTTTTTATAAAACTGTTCAAGTTTGTTTCTACCTAGAACTTTCATAGGTTTTACAACTCTCTTTTTAGGAAACTATACCATAACTCCCAAAAAAGGGAATCGCCTATTTTATTAAATAAACCTTAAACCGAAATAGCCGCCTTAATATGTTCATGCGCCTGATAACCAACTATTTCAAAATCATCAAATTTATAATCAAATATAGATTCTGGCTTGCGCTTAATTTTTAATGTAGGCAAAGCATACGGCTGACGAGTCATTTGTAGCTTGGCTTGTTGTTGGTGGTTTAAATACAAATGTACATCCCCACCTGTCCAGATAAAGTCCCCTACTTCTAAATCACACTGCTGAGCGACCATATGCGTCAATAATGCATAACTGGCTATATTAAACGGTAAACCTAAAAACGTGTCACAACTACGCTGATAAAGCTGACAAGAAAGCGTTCCATTAGCCACATAGAATTGAAAAAAAGCATGACAGGCCGGTAGTGCCATTTTGCCATTGTGTACATTTTCTTGTGGACTCAGCGATTCATCCGGTAAATCAGCCACATTCCAGGCAGATACAATAATTCTTCGGCTATTGGGCGTTTGTTTCAGTTGTTTAATGATAGTCGCTATCTGATCTATGCTTTGTCCTTCAGGCGTTGGCCATGATCGCCACTGGTGTCCATAGACAGGTCCTAATTCGCCATCAGCATCTGCCCATTCATCCCAGATATTTACCCCATGTTGTTTTAAATACGCAATATTGGTATCACCTTTTAAAAACCATAGCAGTTCATGAATAATCGATTTTAAATGGACTTTCTTGCTGGTGACTAAAGGAAAGCCCTGTTGTAAATCAAAGCGCATTTGGTGAGCAAAAATTGATAAAGTACCACTGCCTGTTCTATCGCCTTTTTGAACACCTTCATTGAGTATTTTAGCGAGTAAATCTAAATAAACTTTCATCTGGATTTTTTATGCGCATAAAAAAATAATACTGCACCAATAAGAATCATTGGTGTGGATAAGATTTGTCCCATAGTGAGCCAGTCTAATGCCAGATAACCTAAATGTGCATCTGGCATACGGAAAAACTCAACAAAAAATCGAAAGCATCCGTAAAGAAATAGCACTAAGCCCGTAGCTGCCATAACAGGTCTTTGTTTTGCGGTATAAACCCACAGGATAATAAATAACAGCAAACCTTCTAAAAAAGCTTCATAAAGTTGTGAGGGATGTCTGGCTAATGCCCCCCCATTAGGGAAAACCATGGCCCAGGGCACATCAGTAGTTCGCCCCCATAACTCTGAATTAA
Organism: uncultured Methylomarinum sp.; assembly: GCA_964392135.1. Taxonomy (GTDB): domain Bacteria; phylum Pseudomonadota; class Gammaproteobacteria; order Methylococcales; family Methylomonadaceae; genus QPIN01. The sequence continues at coordinate 3,941 of CAYMPX010000195.1, read as the reverse complement.
TAAAATTACCTATACGTCCCATACCTAGACCAATGGGAACCAGTGGAGAAATAAGGTCTGTTAATTGCAGCATAGTGCAGTTATGTTTTTTGCCAAACCACCCCATGGCAATAAAAACCCCTAACATGCCACCATGAAATGACATGCCACCTTCCCATATTTTAAACAGTATCAGAGGGTCTTTTATAAATGCGCTAAAGTTATAAAATAAAATATAACCTAATCGCCCACCTAAAATAACGCCTAAGGCACCGTAATAAACCAAATCTTCCATTGCTTGTGGCTTAATAGGAGAGTATGACTTTTCAGCTCGCTTACGACCTAATAACCAGACAGCTGCAAAGCCGATTAAATACATCAGTCCGTACCAATGAATTTTTAAAGGCCCAAGGGCAAGGGCAACAGGATCTATTTGGGGATAAGTTAACATGGCAAAAAGAGAGATAAAGAAGAAAGAGGAAAACAGCTTAGTTCTTGCAGGAGTGTATGCCCTCTGCGCGATTGATAAGGTAAACTTTTCAAAAAGAAACAAAAGTCTTGTTTAAATCACGCCGAGGTCGCAGACACTCCTGCATAAATAAAATCAAACGTCTAAATTAGTTACATCCAAGGCATTTTTAACAATAAAGTCTCTACGAGGCTCTACCACATCCCCCATTAGTGTAGTAAAAATTTCATCGGTTGCAATCACGTCTTCAATTTTCACTTGTAACATGCGTCGGCTATTGGAATCTAAAGTGGTTTCCCATAGTTGTTCAGGGTTCATTTCTCCTAAACCTTTATAACGCTGGATATGCTGTCCTCTTTTAACTTCTTTCATCATCCATTCGAATGCTTGTTTAAAGTTATTCACAGACTGTTCTTTTTCACCCATACGCATAACAGATTCATCGCTAAATAAACCCACGGTGTCTTCAGCATATTGAGCAATCGTTAAATAATCTTTACCTTCAAAAAAAGTAGGATGTAAAACAAATGTTTTAGTAATACCATTTAATCGTTTATCAATAACAACATCAAAGTCATCATAGCCCTTAAAGTTTAATACTATGCTATAGACAGCGTTCACATCATTAACTTTTAACCTTTGTTCTAGCTGGTTAAACCACGCAGTTAACTTTGCTTTATTCTCTCTAATGTCTTTCGTTACCGGAGCCATATAGGTCATTTCTTCTAAAAGCATATCATCATAACGTCTGGTTAAACGATTAATCACAGCCGTTACATTTGCATATTCTGTAGCTAACTTTTCTAAACCTTGTCCTTGAATAACAGGCATTGATTCATCTGTTTGTAGCTGCGCTTTATCTAAAGCAAGTTGAATAAGATATTGATTTAACTCGGCATCATCTTTTACATAATGTTCTTGCTTGCCTTTTTTAATTTTATATAAAGGCGGTTGTGCAATATAAATATATCCTTTTTCAACTAACTCCGGCATTTGTCTATAAAAGAAGGTTAACAACAATGTACGAATATGTGATCCATCCACATCCGCATCTGTCATGATGATAATACGATGATAACGTAACTTTTCTACGTTGTACTCATCTTTACCAATACCACAACCTAAAGCCGTAATTAAGTTACCCACTTCATCCGATGAAATCATTTTATCGAAACGGGCTTTTTCTACGTTAAGAATTTTTCCCTTTAACGGTAAAATGGCTTGCGTGCGTCTGTCTCTGCCCTGTTTGGCAGAACCGCCCGCTGAGTCCCCTTCCACTATAAACAGTTCGGATAATGCCGGATCTTTTTCCTGACAATCTGCTAGCTTTCCTGGCAAGCCTGCGATATCCAGTGTAGATTTACGGCGGGTCATTTCTCGCGCTTTACGTGCTGCATCACGCGCTCTTGCTGCATCAATAATTTTATTAACTATGGTTTTAGCAATTTGGGGCTGTTCCAACAAGAATTCTTGTAATTTTTCATTCATTGTTGACTCAACTAAAGGCTTGACTTCCGAGGAAACTAATTTATCTTTAGTTTGTGATGAAAACTTAGGATCAGGTACTTTGACCGATAACACTGCAGTTAAACCTTCTCTGGCATCATCCCCTGTAGTAGATACTTTTTCTTTTTTAGCTAAACCACTAGAATCAATGTATTGATTAATCGTTCGCGTTAAAGCCCCTCTAAAGCCTGCCAAATGTGAGCCACCATCTCTCTGTGGAATATTATTAGTGTAACAAAAGATATTTTCCTGGTAAGAATCATTCCACTGCATCGCCACTTCTACGGTAACCCCCTCTTTTTCAGCCGTAAAGTGAAATACATCTTCAAATAAAGGTGTTTTGTTTTTATTTAACTGTTTAACAAAGGCACTGATCCCCCCTTCAAACTCAAACACCTCTTGTTTGCCGGTACGTTCATCTGTAATAGAAATTCGGACACCTGAATTTAAGAAAGATAACTCTCTTAATCGTTTAGCTAAAATATCAAAATGAAATTCAGTATCTGAAAAAGTTTCCTTGCTAGGTAAAAAGTTAATCAGTGTTCCCGTACCTTCTGCATCCCCTACTGCTTCCAATGGCGCAACAGGCTCACCCATTTTATATTTTTGTTTATGCAACTTTCCATACTTGCGTATTTCAAGTGTCATTTCTTCGGATAATGCATTGACAACCGACACCCCAACACCATGTAAGCCACCTGATACTTTATAAGCATTATCATCAAACTTACCCCCCGCATGAAGTACGGTCATAATCACTTCGGCGGCTGAACGCCCTTCTTCTTCATGTATATCAACAGGAATCCCCCGACCATCATCAGAGACACTCACCGACCCATTTTCATGAATGATGACATCTACACCTTGACAAAAACCAGCTAATGCTTCATCTATCGAGTTGTCCACAACTTCAAAAACCATGTGATGCAGACCTGATCCATCATCAGTATCACCTATATACATACCGGGTCTTTTTCTTACCGCATCCAGGCCTTTTAATACTTGAATATTACGACTATCGTATTCTTGGTTATTATCACTCATTCTGTTTCCATATTTTTGTGTTCCACGTGGAACATAAAGTATTTTGTCATTACATGTTCCACGTGGAACATGTGGTTATATTTTGTATTTCACCATGTTCCACGTGGAACACTTTGTGATTTTCTAACTGACTTAAATCACCAAAATTTTCTAATTCAGTTGCCGACATAAATACCTGACAATCTAATTCTGCTAAATAATGTAATAATTTAGCTTTATTAAAACCATCTAACTCTGCAGTTAAATCATCAATCAATACACACACTGAATTGTTTTTTTCTGTATTAAGTAACTTTACCTGGGCTAATTTTAAAGCCAGCATTAAAAGTTTTAACTGTCCTCTCGAAACAAAATCCTTTGCCAGTCGGTCATTAACGGTTAATTGAAAATCACAACGATGCGGTCCGCTATGAGTAAAACCATATCGTAAATCTTTCTGAACATCGTTATTCAGAGCATCAATAAAATTATCCGATTCATCCCAACCCGCTAAATACTTTAATTCGATTTTTTCAAAATCAATAAAGTATTGACTGATCTTAGCAAAAACAGGTTCTAGCTTTTCTAAGTAGTCTTTTCTATATTCAGCCACTATTGTACCGTACTGAACCAACTCAGTATTCCAAACATTAAGCTGGTTAGTTTGCTTACTTTTTAACAGCGAATTTCTTTGTTGTAATACTTTTTTAAATTTACGCCAATAAACTAAAAACCCCTGCTTATCGTTAAATACGCCCCAATCTAAAAACTCTCTACGCAATTGAGCACCACCATCTAACAAACGATAACTTTTAGGATCAATCAATAGTACGGGTAAAGAATACGCTAATGCGGCTTTACTACTATTTTCCTGATTAACTCGAATATCACAGGTTTTACCATTAAGCTGTATGCCTAAGGAAAAAACACTGCCATTATTTTGTTTTATCTTCCCAGAAACAAT
>CAYMPX010000194.1:0-5311 GCA_964392135.1 uncultured Methylomarinum sp. | reverse complement strand
AGGAATAATGGTTAAAAACTGTAATGCCAGCAGGAATGAATTCATTAACTAAAAGAAAAACACAGAGACCATGGAGAAATGCGTAATACGGCTATCTATTGTAGGTACCGCCTTTTAAGTTAAGCAAATTGTATAGGATGTGCTGAGGAACGAAGCGCATCTTTCACAATTGATGCGCTTCCTATATTACCAACTTAATTTAATGGCAGTCTCCTACAGGAGTAATACATATTGGACGATTATTTTAAAGGTCGGCCTTTGCCGTCTTTATTTAGCATCTTGCCCAGCAATAAACAGCCTTCAATAAACCCCCACATAAAGCCATACTGAAAACCCAGTCCAAATGTCAGTGCTATTTGAGCAATCGCAATAGGATACTGCCCCAGATAGATTCTATGTAACCCAAGCATACCAAAAAAAAGACCCAGAAAGCCTGCAATATAGTGATTTTTAACCGCTCGGGTATCTTGAATATAAGCGCCCACATAGCCTACATCGGTTGCACTGCCATCATCCTCAGGTATGAAATCAACATCATCACCTGCCTTGGGAGGCTGCTCTGATGTCCAATCATCAATATGAAATTCGTAAAACTTGTCTTCATATTTGATAGCACCGGTTTGAAGCTCATTATCATAACTTTCAATATGACCAATCATTGATTATTTACCTTTGTTATTATTTTATTGTGTTGTAATTTCAGCTTGTATAAATGTTGCCATTTCATTATGTAACTTACATGCCATTTGTAATAAAGGAACGGCTGCAACCGCGCCACTTGCTTCGCCCAAACGCATATTTAAATCTAATAGAGGTCTTGCTTGCAATTGCTCTAAAATCAATTGATGGCCTTTTTCTTCGGACCTATGCGCATAAAAAAACCATGGCTGCACTTCAGGATTAATCTTAACCGCTAATAATGCAGCAACACTGCTAATAAAGCCATCAATTAACACAGGCAAACCTTGTTGGGCTGCAAAAATATAGGCACCCAGCAACGCAGCAATTTCAAAACCACCAAGATATTGTAATACCTTTAACGGGGTTTCTAAAAAATCCTGATGTAAAGCAATTGATTGTTCAATAATTGTGGCTTTATGCTGAATTATATCACTGGCTATACCTGTTCCCGCGCCGGTTAATTGTTCTATTGATAATCCGGTTAAGACAACAGCCATGGCACTGGCACTGGTGGTATTAGCAATTCCCATTTCACCGGCTATAAATAACTGCGCTTGTTGTTTTAATGCTCTTTTAACTGCCGACTTTCCTGTGGCTAATGCGCAGTGCATTTGTCGTTCTGACATTGCCGCCTGTTTAGCAAAATTTTCGGTACCATTTCCCGCTCGCTCAATAATCAGACCCTTGGCTTCAACTGTATTAACCAGTCCTACATCAATCACTTCAAAATCGGCATTAACAAAACGGGATAAGACATTAACAGCCGCACCGTTATTGGCAAAATTTTTAACCATTTCTGTGGTAACCACTTGCGGAAAAGCAGAAACGGCTTCTTCGGCAACCCCATGATCAGCGGCAAACACCGAAACCCATACCCGCTCTATCTCTGGTTGTTCGGTTTGTTGCATAGCCGCTAAACGAACGGCTACGTCTTCCAGCATCCCTAAAGACCCTAAGGGTTTTGTGAGTGCCGACTGTCTATTGAGCGCTTTGTTATAATAAGCCTGATCTGGACGTTCTATTTTATGATTTAAGCGATTCATCTGTTATTTTAAATGCTGTGGCAAACCCGCTGTCACCATCACCACTTTATCACTTAAACGGGCAATTTTCTGGTGTAAAAATCCCGCTTCATCCACAAAGCGACGGCTCATTTTATCCATAGGGATGATGCCTAAGCCCACTTCATTGCTGACCAATATAAGCTGACCGGAAAATTCGGATAACACCTCAAATAATGCCTCGGTTTCTTGTTCAAATACCGACTGCTGCACCTTGCCTTTATGGTTAAACAAGATATTGCTTAACCATAAGGTTAAACAATCGACTAACAAACAGTGCTTTGCATCACTGTATTGTTGGATCACTTGGGCGAGTTTTATGGGTTCTTCAATGGTTTGCCAGTGTTGCGGTCTGTCCTCACGGTGTCGCTTAATCCGAGCCTGCATCTCGGCATCACCCGCTTCAGCCGTTGCTATATAAATCACCTGCCTGGCAGATTCGATGGCTTGTTGCTCTGCATAGCGACTTTTACCAGAACGCGCCCCGCCTAAAACCAGTTCAATCATTTTTTAAACGCACCGCTAAAACATCACATTTTGCATGGTGTAGCACCGCATTGGCGGTAGAGCCTAATAATAGCGCCAAGCCATGTCGCCCATGCGAACCGATGACAATAAGGTCTACCTCATGTTCCTCTGCAATTCGAATTATTTCCAGTGTTGCACTGCCTATCTCTAACCATTGCTGGTTTTCAGCTATGTTTAATTTATGTGCTATTTTTAGCAATCGTTTGTTTGCTGTATCCATCAATTGCTCTGTTAAACCGGCATATAATGGAACAATAGGTTCATAACTGGCCTCAAGCACAGGTAAGTTATCCAATACATGAATAATACTCAATTTTGCCTGGTTATCGTCCGCCAATTCTTTCGCTTTGTTAGCGACATTATCACTATGCCCGGAAAAATCGACAGCGAATAAAATATGTTTATAACGACTCATAACATCCTCCGCTATTCTACGACCATCACCTCAGGAAACAATAGTGCCATTACCTGATAAGAGACCAATATATACAAAAAAGCAACACCCAAACCAAAAGTAAATGGTTGCTCTAATGCCTGACTAAAAATATGTCCTGATACAGTCCAATGCCAAAGCATTAATACCACAACAGTTATAAAAGCTAACGCGGTACCTTGCCCAACCAAAGTGGCCATTGCGGGCAGAGCAAATAGACTAATTAAAGCATCCGTTGCTATTAAGGCGTTCACTGTTTGCGGATAACGTGTCGGCTTTTTAGCAATAAATAAAATAATACGCGTTAAACCGAGAATAAGCATAATCTCTACGCCAACTTGCAATAAGGCACTGAGCATATCACTGCTTAAGCGCAGTATTAAAAAACTAATCAGGGCATAAACAGAAAGTAACAAGCCTGATAAATACCTGGAACCCGGAAGGTCTTGAGGTCCTTTTTTAAACAGACAAATGTTAAAACATAACGTTAATAGCTCATACATTATTAATCCTCTGAATTCATATTTTCCTGTTCTAATTGCTCTTCAAGTGTCATCCATTCGACTTCTGCCTGTTCCAAGGCATTATCAACAGCCACTTTGTTGACCAATAATTGCTTTAATGCTGCTTTTTGAGTCTCACTATATATATCAGGATCAGCCAATTGCTGCTCTAATTGTTTTTGCTCGGTATGAAATTTTTCTACTGCTTGCTCTGATTTCTTTAATTTATTCATTAAAGGTTTTAAGCGTTTACGGCGCTCCGCATCGTTTTTACGCTGCTCTTTTCGAGAGACCGTTGACTCAGCTGTGGATGTTTCAGTCGTGATCTCTGTTAAGGCTCTTTTTTGCTCGGTTAACCAGCTGCGATAATCATCTAAATCGCCATCAAATGGCTTTGCCTTACCCTCTGCAACCAGGATTAACTGATCTGTTACTGAGCGCAACAAATGTCGATCATGTGAGACTACCACAATAGCCCCTTGATAGTCTTGCAATGCCATACTCAGCGCATGGCGCATTTCTAAATCCAAATGGTTGGTTGGCTCATCCAATAACAGTAAATTAGGGTTTTGATAAACCAATAATGCCAGTACCAAACGGGCTTTTTCTCCTCCCGAAAAAGGTCGGACAATTTCAACAACCTTATCGCCTCTAAAATCAAAGCCACCCAAAAAGTTACGCAAGTCTTTTTCTGTCGCTTGCTTATCCAGTTGTTGCAAATGCCAAAGGGGACTTTCATCTAATCGTAATTGCTCTAATTGATGTTGGGCAAAATAACCAATATTCAAGGCATCGGCAGTTTGCAATTTACCGGTTAACGGCTGCATATCCGCAGCCAACACCTTAATTAGACTCGATTTACCCGCACCATTCGGCCCTAATAAGCCAATTCTATCGCCTGGTGTAATGGTTAAACTGACATTGTTAATCACCACTTTATCACCATAACCAATATCGGCCAGTTCAATTTGCAGTAACGGATTAGGCATTTTTTGTGGCGCTGGAAAACTAAAGTGGAACGGTGAATCGACATGCGCTTGTGCAATCACTTCCATGCGTTCTAATGCTTTTACTCGACTTTGTGCTTGTCGCGCTTTAGTGGCCTGCGCTTTAAAGCGCGTGATAAAACTCTGAATATGCTCTATTTCGCGTTGTTGCTTTACGAATGCGGCTTGTTGCTGCGCCAGTTTTTCTGCGCGCATTTTCTCAAAGGCTGAATAATTACCGGTATAAATAACCGCTTTATTCTGTTCGATATGAATAATATGATCGGTAATCGAATCTAAAAAATCCCTGTCATGAGAAATCAATAACAAAGTACCTGGGTATTTACACAGCCAGTCCTGTAACCAGATTACTGCATCTAAATCTAAATGGTTGGTTGGCTCATCTAAGAGTAAGACATCTGAACGACACATTAATGCTTGCGCCAGGTTCAAGCGCATCCGCCAGCCACCTGAAAAAGATCTTACCGCATCTTGTTCTTGTCCGGCAGAAAAACCCAAACCATTCAGCAGTCGTGAAGCCCGTGCCTGAGCCGTATAGCCTCCAATATGATCTAAAGTACTATGCAATTCGGCTAGTTTCAGTCCCTCATTGTTTTGTTCAGCACGTTCTAATTGCTGTTGTAATTGACGTAATTCTTTATCACCATCAATCACATAATTAATCGCTGAACAATCGACTGCGGGCGTTTCCTGGGCAACATGGGCAATTTCCAGGTTAGGTGGCATAGAGAAATCACCATCATCAATATGTAATTGATTGAGCAATACCGCAAATAAACTGGATTTACCGACACCATTAGCCCCGGTTAAACCGGCTTTTTGACCTTTGTGAATGGTAAAGGTGGTGTCACTAAACAGAACTCTCGCGCCACGGCGCAATGAAATTTTTTTAAAATTCAGCATGGAAGGATAAGCTAGAATATACAGATGAAAAGAAGACTAAAAAAACCATTAAACCCTTTATTTAAGCCGCAAGATAGATATTTTGTTAATGATGCAGGCCAGTGGTGGTTTTTTACTGTCGATAAAATTAGTGGTCCCTATGCTAATAAAGGGTATTGTGTTGATGCTTGCCGTTATTACATTCAGAAAAGAGAT
>CAYMPX010000193.1:0-5432 GCA_964392135.1 uncultured Methylomarinum sp. | reverse complement strand
ATTTTTCCTTTCCGCTATCACTTAAATAATTTATAAATTTTGTGGCAAGAAACCCCGTCAGTCTTTAGCCCAGGGGTAGTTGATACTTTGTATTACATAATTGTTACGGCATTCTCTATGCCAAGTCGGTAAACAATAGTAAGTTACTGATGTTTTAAGACTTTATTTATCCAAACAAATAGATATAAAAACAATATAATATAATTATTATAATATGGTATTTATTTGTATCTGCAAAAAATATCTGACCTTTTAAATTAAAAATATTTTTTAACCTTATACCACATGGATCGTTCACTAATTTTTAATAACTGAGCTGCAGCGGCTTTATTATCTTTGGTTTGTACCAGTGCCTGTTGTATTAGCCGCTTCTCTAGTTTTTCGACTTGATCATTCAAATTAAGCGGATTACTTTCTTCAGAATTACTTTTAGTTATATGAATTGTTTGGTCGGCTTCAATATGTTCAATAGGTAAATGTTCACTGGTTATGGTCTTGCCTCCACTAATAACAATGGCACGCTCCATCATATTCTCTAACTCTCTCACATTACCAGGCCATACATAAGTCGTTAAATAATTTTCTGCTTCAGTTGTAATGCCTGAAAATTGATAGCCAAAGTCAGTGGCATGCTTTTGTAAAAAATATTTAGTCAGTGGCAATATATCATCCACTCTTTCACGTAATGCAGGTAACTTTATAGTGAACACATTCAAGCGATAAAAGAGATCTTCTCGCAGTTTTTTCTCCTTGATGGCTTGCTTTGGGTCACGGTTTGATGCGGTAATAACCCTGACATCAATGGTTATCGTTTTATTACTACCCAAGCGCTCTAAGGTTCTCTCCTGCAATACCCTTAGTAGCTTTGCCTGTAATGAATAATCCATTTCAGTAATTTCATCTAAAAATAATGTGCCTCCGTTAGCCAGTTCAAATTTACCTACATGTTCTTTATTGGCACCTGTAAATGCGCCTTTACTGTAACCAAATAACTCACTTTCCAAAATGTCAGCGGGGATTGCGGCACAATTAATTGCTACAAATAATGATTCTGCACGAGGAGATGCCTGATGTATCGCTCTGGCAACTAATTCTTTCCCGGTTCCTGTTTCGCCTTGAATTAATACCCCTGTCTTAGTGGGTGCCACTTGCTGTATTAGTGTATAGATTTTCTGCATAGCGGGGCTAGAGCCAATAAACCCGCCCCAGCCATGATTAATTTCCTGGCGTAAGTATTTATTTTCTCGCTGTACTTTACTTAATTTTAATGCACGTTGAACAGCCGCTTCTACAGCTTCTAATTCAAAAGGACGGACAATATAATCACAAGCACCGTATTTCATAGTGTCTACGGCAGTTTCTACGGTGCCATAAGCGGTAACGACAATTACAGAGACATCATTGTTTTGCTCTCTTAACTGTCGTAATAATTCAATACCATCGACATTGGGCATTCTTAAATCTGTAATCACTAAATCAACAAATTGACCTTTCAAAAAATCCAGCGCTTCCTGTCCATCGCTTGCCTGATAAACCACATAATCCAACTGAGTCAGCATAATTTCTAAAAGGCGACGCATCTTTGCTTCATCATCTACCACTAAAATACTTTGACTACTCATTGTTATTCTCCTTGAGGTTTATCAGCCGCCTATCCTCGGATAGGCTTCCAGGTAATAAAACATAAAAACAGGCACCCCCCTGGGCGCTATCTGTAATCTCTATCTTACCTCGATGAGCTATTATAATTTGTTGTACCACTGTGAGTCCTAATCCTACCCCGCCTTTACGCTGAGTATAAAAGGGATCGAAAACTGTTTGTTTTTTAGCATCAGAAATACCTGGGCCATCATCACAAACTTTAATCGCTATATAGTTATGTGCTGGTTGAATACTTATTATTATTTGACCTTGATTTGAAACATGCTGAATAGCATTCATTATTAAATTAAGAAAGACTTGAATTAATTGGTCACGGTCACATAATAGCGAAATATTTTCATTTTTGAACTGTAATTGCAGATCAATATCTTTGCTTTCAATTTTTGTTCTCAGCAGTTCCGTAACATGTTCGATAATCTGTTGAATATGATGTAAGGAAAATTCAGGCGGTTTAGGGCGTGCGCATTCAAGCAGTGTAGTGACTAACTCATTAAGACGTAACGTTTCACTCAGTATAAACTCTGTCATTTCACGTCCAATTTCGGAGAGTTCAGGTTCACGCTGTAATATTTGTGCGGAAGAACGTAAAATCCCCAAAGGTGTTCTAACTTCATGTGCCATACTCGCTGCCATTTCACCTATAACAGCTAATTTTGCAATACGAGCCACATCGCGTTTAGATTGTTCCAGGCTATTAATCATTTCTGAAAACTGGGTATTTAATTGAGTGATTTCTGTACTCGCTTTTACTGATTTTAACTGGGTGGGTTTACCTGCCATAAAATCACGTGTTGATTTAGCCAGCATTGTAATAGGCTTTGAAATTTTTGCAGACATCCATAAGGATACAATGGTGCCAATAATCAATGTTAAGCATAAAAATAATAACAAAACATACCAAACCTCCAATATGGGGGAAAAAGCAGAATCACTGGATTGTAAAATAAGAATGCGCCAGTCAAGCCCTGCAAAGGCTCTATAGCCTTTTGATCGAGAAAAACCGACTAAAACATCTTGTTCGATAAAGGGAGCATAATGATTAAGTGAGCCCGATGCATTTTCTAAAAATAATGACTTATCTAATAATTGAAACGGTTTGATTTTATTATCCAGGTTAGATGAAGTCGCTATCACTCGTCCCTCGCTGTCTACCAGTAAGGTATAAAAAATAGCATCACGCGAATGACCTGAGACAGAAGCATCTAATAGTCTAATAATCTCTTGCCAGTTGAAACGGGTATATAATCGACCTAGTTGATCTTGCTGAAAAGCATCCTCAACAGGAATTGAAATATTTAATTGATCTTTGGCATCCAGGCTATCAAAACTAAATTCATGCTGTTTAAATGGTATTTTTAACCAGGGTGATGATTGAAAGGTTTTTCCAATCAATTCAGGGTAACTTGTTGCAATTATTTCCTTCTCTTTATTGATAACAAAAAGCTGATTATAAACGCCTTCATATTCAGAATTAAGTTCATATAAAAACTGTGAAAGTCGTTTATCTACATCCCGCGTCCTGATTTCCTGCATAACATCTAAATGACTCCAGCTAGCCATATTTTGCAGACGTTCATATAGGGTTATATCTATCTGCTGCATAATGGTAATCGCTTGAGATTCTAATTTATGCTCAATTTCCTCCCATAATACATTATAAAAATGAACGAAAATCATTAAAGCAATTAATAAAGCAGGTGCTAGACTAATAAGCAGGTATGAAATTAATAATGTACGACGAATGGTCATTCAGATAAAAATGTGTAAGTATTTAAAATTGTTTTTTGCATTTTCTTTTTTTATTTCAGGCTCTCATTGTGTTGCTGATGACATAAATAATAGCATACCACCTAGCTATAACTGGGGCAGAGGACTTAATATTTCATCAGCTAATTTAATTTTAGGTGGTTATGTTAATCTCATCTTTAATCATTTTGAATCTAAACAAGATGTTGCTGCGCTTAATGATTTGAGTCTGTTTATTAGCTGGTCTCCTCATGCCCGCATTCGTTTTTTTTCTGAACTTGAAATGGAAAATCTAGTAACGAATCATGGCGTAGCTGGTTTTGATAAATCCTTCAGCTTTGAGCGTTTATATGTTGATTTTTTAGTGACTGATTCCTTCTCCGTTCGTTTGGGTCAATTTTTAACGCCTGTGGGATTATGGAATACGATACATGCCGCCCCTTTGGTCTGGACTACATCGCGTCCAATAACAACAAAGAATGAGATTTTCCCTTCACAAACTAATGGCTTGATGTTGAGTAAACAATTTGTCATCAATGAACATGACCTGGATTTTTCGCTCTACTTTGACAACTCAGATAACCTTAACCCTCGAAGCCTAAATGGCAATAAACACGTAAATGCAAAAGCTGATTTTAAATATGCAATAGGCTCTTATATTAAATACAAGGTAGCAGATCCACTCTCTGCAGGTATTAGCTATTTAGCATTCAAAAAACGTGCCGATACAAATTTATCTACTAATCATTTATTAGGTCTGGATTTATTTTGGGAGAAACATGGATATGAAATGCAACTGGAATTGAGTTACCGTACCGCTTCAGATGAACAGAAAAATGAAATTAATGGCTACTTACAGAGTGTTATTCCCCTTGGAAATAAGTTGTTTGCCATAGGTCGATACGAATTTATTGATGGTACTCATCAGTTGATTAACTCAACAACAGTAAAAGGTACAACACATATTGGTCTTTCTGCCTTAGCCTGGAGACCTTTTATTCCTTTTGTTGTTAAAGCCGAGTATCGTTTTGGTGATAATAATCAACAAATAGCACCGAGTGGTTTTTTTACTTCAGTTTCTATGTTGTTTTAATTATGACTAAGTTATTACTACAACAACGCTTAATCATTGGTTTATTATTTTTTAGTCAACAGCTTATCGCTGATGAGCTGTTTATTGTAGTTGCTAAAGATTCGTCTATTATGCAGATAAATATTCGACAGCTTGAGCATATCTATCGACGAAAAACACGCATTAATAAACAAGGTGAACGCTGGGTTCCTATTAATTTAGGTGTTAAAAACGCATTGCGACAGACCTTTTCGGCAAAATTATTTAAGCAACGCCCTGAAGAAATGGAGGCTTTTTGGAATATTCAATATTTTAAGGGAATTACCCCGCCTTACGTGGTTTCATCTGAAGAAGCGGTTCTTCGTTTTATAGCCCATACACCAGGAGCTATTGGCTATATTAAGCCATGTCATCTGGATTCTCGGGTGCGAGTATTACTAAAATTATCTGTTCAAGCGAAGATAGAGAGTGAATGTACTCTCTCTTTCAAACATTAGGATCATGTACAAAATAACTTCGACAACATACATCGTTAGGGTTGAGTTGTCCGAGGAAATTTCCCCTTCAGGCTCTCACAGAACCGTACTTGAAACATAAGATCAGGCAGGTAATTATGCTTGGCAGGCTTTTAAAATTGGCGGGGGTATCCAGTCTATTTTTATATGTAAGAGTCATCACTGTGGTTGCCTCTACTGTTTTTAAAGTAATGAGGGGCGTGAATAATTACGCTACGAGCTATAACCCCGCAAAAAAAAGTATCTCTCTAGCAATAAACATACAATCTTTGCAGGGTTGTTTGAAGATCTTTATCGTACTCATCTCTATCTCAAATAATTACTTTTATTACAACAGTTTAAGTTCACTGGTTATTTGGCATATTCTATGCTTTAGTCAATAAAAGTCTACGAAAATATCAATATAATGAATCCTCTACTTGCCAAAATAACCCAGC
>CAYMPX010000192.1:0-5454 GCA_964392135.1 uncultured Methylomarinum sp. | reverse complement strand
ATATAACCATATGATTTTAATAGGTAATTATTCTTGGTTTATTTTGCAAAATATTATTTTTGAAGTATTTAATTTGTCAATGCGTAAGTCCTATGTTTTTTAAATAATTATAAATCATAAAAGTAAAGAGCTCTTCAAGTGAAAATTAGAAAGTATTTATGTTTAGTTTACATTGTGCTGAATCAGCACCCATAATTTCTTAGATTAAACCTATGAAATATCGGGTAAAGATCAGCCTCTAGACCTCTTTTTATCTGTGAACTAAAAAAAAATCTAAAAAAACTGTACAATAATTTGTCTGAATCGGCTGGACTATTTGCATTTATTTAACGAAGTTAGAATTACTCTAAGTGTAGGGGGGGTGGCAACATGCCCAACAAAGTATATTAATAATTAATGGGCAAGCTAACTATTAAATCCAACGTTTTCTCAATGAGACGCGCTATTTACGAGAGCTCATTTTATTGACTTTCCTAGCCAATTATACATTGATTTCGTCCATTGTTTTTAGCCTTATAAAGTGCTTTATCTGCACGATTAAAAGCGGATTCACCGGTATCACCTTTAGTAAACTGAGTAATACCACAAGAGATGGTAATGGATATTTTTTTACCACTGGAGTTAAAAGCAGACTTTTCAACCACTTTTCGTATTTTATCAGCTGCTAAAAATGCTGACTGGGCATCTGAGTCAGATAGAAGCATGGTAAATTCTTCTCCACCAAAACGAGAAACAAAATCGGTTTCTCTACAATGTTGAGAAAGTAATTTGGAGATTAAAACAAGGGTCTTATCTCCCGCTTTATGTCCAAAGGTATCATTTATCTTCTTGAAAAAATCAATATCCCATATCAGTATGGATAAAGGCGTTTTATAGCGATTTGATCGTGCAAGTTCAATTATTAGCCGTTCATCATAGGCCAGGCGGTTAGGTAAGCCTGTTAATGGGTCGTGCAGTGATCTTTTGTGAGCAGATCTTAACTTATCCTTTAGTTGAGTTGATTCCTGTTCTATTTTCTGGATCTTCTGTGTTAGCGCATCTAATTCCTGATGAACTTGATTGCGTTTAGCCACTTCTTCTGTTCGATTATTTTGAATTTGTTGTGAAATTTCAGCTAATCGACTGTGTATTATTTTTTTTAGTGGTTCTAGTTGCGTGGCATCTTTTGATGTTTGTTGCAAATCAAGCATTTGTGAAGTAACCGACCGGTCAAGTAAATTATGCTTTTTTACGGCTGATTGGGATGTGGAATGTGTGTTTGATACTTTAACGCCTAACTCAGTCAGTTGCTCGGTTAATTGAGCAAGAAATAATGCCATGTCTTGCTGCTCTGATTGAAAATGTTTTTTTATTTGAAATAATAAAGAGATTGTTTCATCAAGCCCTGTAGTAAGTGCTATATCATTGTATAGCCTGTCTTTTAATTTTTGAGCCTGAGGTTCAAACTTAGTGGGTATTTCAGTTCCTTCCAAGAGTGCCAGTAGTTGAGTATTCAGTGCATCCAGATTAATGTTGCCAGCTGATAAATCATTTAGCTTAGGTAAAGGGTCTATTACTTGTATCCCATCAATCTGGTCATTGATTGCAATAAATAAATACTGGGAATTGGGATATTCATTTTTTTCAAACTTTGCTTCGATATGTTGAAAGTTTCTTTTATGCTCGGGAAAGTGATGAAACAGAAACTCAAACAGTAATATCGCATCTAGTTTTTCTGTTTCCTGGTCAGCTTCTTTCAGTGTCATTAATGCACTGGAAAAATTCTCTAATTCAATTTTTAGCTGTTCACTTTTTAAACCATTTTTAAGTTGTTTTCTAATAGCAAGTAAGTAGGGATCTAAATCTTTATTAAAACCGATAGTTGCAAGGGATAAACGAACGATTGTTTTGCAAAGTAGTGCTTCATTATCCTGTTGAGATTTTTGTTTCTCTTCATTTTCATCCAGCAAGTCAAAATATTTATCTTTCCATT
The DNA here is from genome assembly GCA_964392135.1 of uncultured Methylomarinum sp. GTDB lineage: Bacteria > Pseudomonadota > Gammaproteobacteria > Methylococcales > Methylomonadaceae > QPIN01. The sequence goes on along the minus strand of CAYMPX010000192.1, from coordinate 3,482 downwards.
TATCAGAGGTATTTTGTGTGCTAAAAATGCTCATTGAATAAACCTAAAAAGTTAGAATGTGCTAATTGAATGAATAACCGTCCCTGGTTTTGAACGAAAGAAAGTGATTTATTTAAGCTGACTTTCCTGTTTAATTAAACGATTCATGACTTCAATCATATTCTTTTGTGATTTTGCCAAGGGGCCATTGGTTTTATATTTACCATTAATAATAATCGCCGGAACTCCGGTAATGCCATAACGAGGCGCCATAGCTTTCGCTTGACGTAACTTGGCATCTACCAGAAATGAATTAAAAGTATTGCGAAACTCGGTTTCATCAACACCATGTGCAATAAAAAATGTAGCGAGTTGATCTTCTGTTGTTAGTTTTTGTTTTTTATTCTGAATGGCATCAAACAAATCCGCGTGGACTTTTTCCACAACACCTAAAGCCTCGGCAACAAAATAAGCTTTGGCATGTTTACCCCATAGGCTACTAAAAATAGCTGGCTGACGAATAAACTCGACATTATCGGGTAAGGTCTTTAACCATTTTGCTAATTCAGGTTCAAAACTATAACAATGAGGGCAACCATACCAGAAGAATTCAATGATTTCTATTTTGTCTTTGTTTTGAGTAGGTTGAGCGGGTGATAATGTTTCATAACCTTGTGACTCTGCGTATGAAATTGCTGAGAATGAAAGAAATAAAAGGAAGATAAGTTTTTTTAACATTTTTAAAGTTCTCGGTAAGAGTGTAATCCAGATAAAATAAACATTTCCGCAGGTTATTGACGGGAATGTGCCCAATATACGACACCCGTTAATAAAACGGATATTACGTACCGTTTATTGTCCCAAATCCTCGTTTAAAACAGAACAGGTTTCACCATGAATGCGGTGAAAAATAACCTCTGCCTGAGTCTATATTCTCTCAGGCATCCCATCTTAAATTTATAGTCGAAGTTTATTGGTATTTTGGTGAAAATCAGTGAGATATTCCAGGTATATTCCTTATGTCTCCAGCCGTGTTGTATTTGGGCATCGCTAGATGGGTGCTGCCGAAGCATACCCATCAAGGTAGACGGATTACTTCATCATGGATATATAATAGGAAATAGCTTGAATTTCTTTTTCTGTCATCTTTTTAGCAATCAAGTGCATCATGCTATCAGGTGTATTACTGCGTACACCGTTTTTAAAATCAGTGAGCGATTTAATGAGGTAATCTGCATGCTGACTGTGTAAAGATGGAAATGAAGAGGGTTTATTTCCTTCACCCGCAGGACCATGACAAGCAATGCAAGCAGAAACTTTTGTTTCAAGGTTACCATTGCGATATAAATCAGCACCTAAAGCGATTAATGCCTTTACTTCTGCTGAATTATCCTGATTTTCATCATCATCATCATCTTCTTCGTCATCAGACTCCATGATCGGTAATGGGTTAGATGATACTTTCTTCGATGCGTAATAGGCTGCAATATCTTTGATAGATTGACTATTAAGTCCCATCGCCAAGGGAGCCATCATCGGTGCATTTCGTGTACCGTCTTTAAAGGCTTTTAATTGTTTTTCCAGATAGCTCGCATGTTGCCCTGCAAGCTTGGGAAAGCCAGGAACCATACTGTTGCCGTCGTCACCATGACAACTTGAACAGCTTGCTGCTTTAGTTTTTCCTGTGGCGATATTACCCTCTGCATTCGCTAAGCCTGGTGCAATAGAAAATGCGAGAGAAATTGAAAGAGCAAGCAGTTTTTTAATCATCATGTTCCCCTTAGGAGTCTGTGTTATTTGAGACCAGTATTGTATATAAGCTATATAATAGCCGAATTATCCATTCTACGCGAGATAACGATGAACCCAGTTTATCATCAGGCAAAATTTATGCTGAGTGCTTCAAAGCTTAGTGAGGCACCGGAAGATCAAGGTAAAGAAGTCGCTTTTGCAGGCCGTTCTAATGCAGGCAAGTCAAGTGCCATTAATACATTAACCCGGCAAAATGCTCTGGCTAGAATTAGTAAAACACCTGGGCGCACACAATTACTTAATTTTTTTGAAATTGATGAGCACAAAAAGTTTGTTGATTTACCCGGGTATGGCTATGCCAAGGTGCCTTTAGCGGTAAAAAAGCAGTGGCATAAAATGATGGAAACGTATTTGCGGGAACGTAATGCATTGTGTGGCATTGTTTTAGTAATGGATGTACGTCATCCTCTCACCGAGTTTGACACTCAAATGATTGCGTGGTGTGAGTTTACCAAGTTACCTTTACATATCTTGTTGACCAAGGCGGATAAGCTGAATTACGGAGCGGCAAAAAATACCTTGTTGAAAGTTCAGCGAGAGCTGGAGTCGGTCGATATTAATGTTACATTGCAGTTATTCTCGGCATTAAAGAAAACCGGAATGGATGAAGTACATGAGGTACTTGACCGATGGTTTGCAGCGGAATAATTTTTTAAAGAAAAATATCAATACCTTCTCTGGCTAAAATGATTTCATAGTCAAGCTTAGGGTGATCCAATAGTAATTTTTTATATATACGTTCGAGTTGTGTATCAGTACGGGTGGGTTCGTGATGCGTGAGAAATAACTTTTTAGGCTTTGCCAAATTGGCAAGTTTAAGTGCTGATTCATAGGTACCATGCCCCCAGCCTTTTTTAGACGCGTATTCATTGGCAGTAAAAGACGAGTCAACAATAAGGGCATCAACACCTTGCATGGCAGAGATAATTTGATTTTGTTTGTGATCAAGCAATAGTTGGCCATCATTATTGAGTTGAGGTTCAAAATCACCCGTGAAAAACAGTGATTTTCCATCACAATCAATACGATACCCAAAATTAAGTACCGGGTGGTCAAGAACCGCTGGCGTTATTTTAGCGTGACCTATGTAGGTCGGTTTGTCCACTTCAATGGTATTGTATTCAATACTCGCATTGAGCGCCTCTTCACAAATAGGGAAGTAACTGTGTTGAAATTGAACATCCAGTGCCCGTTCTATCCCTTGCTTGCTAACAGGGTCAAGACCGCCATAAATTTTTAGCTGGTTACCTGAAATAAAAATAGGGGCAAAAAAGGGTAAGCCCTGGATGTGATCCCAGTGGGTGTGCGTAATAAAAATATGCGCGGTGATGGGAAGCTGTTTAAGTAACTCTTGTCCTAGTGAGTGGATACCTGTACCCGCATCAAGAATGATTAAATCACCACTCTCTGTTCTAACTTCTATACAGGTTGTATTACCGCCATATTTAACCGTGCGAGGCCCCGGGATTGCAATAGAACCTCTGACACCTCGGAATTTAAAATTCATCGATATTCCTTTGAGACTAAATCTAATACAGTTTGTAGGAGCGTTGGTTCCCAGCGAAAGTTCTTTCTCTTTGCTATCGGGCTAATTGCTCTCAGTAAGTAGACCTATTTATTTTAATATTCAGAATCGTGACTTTAGCCCCATAGAACCACGAGGCTTTAATTTCAATAGAAACTGTTGTTAG
>CAYMPX010000191.1:0-5473 GCA_964392135.1 uncultured Methylomarinum sp. | reverse complement strand
TTATCTAACATTAATTTTAAATAAGGTAATAAATCCATAGTTTTGCTTGAGCCTGCTGTCTATTGTATTTTTTGGAATTGGCTTAGAATCACTTCTTGGTGAGCGGATATTATTGCCTTTTCGCGCCTTAGGTAAAAAGACCGGTAAGTTGTCAAACGTATTCCGTATGCGTTTCTGTGATGCTACATAGAACCTGTTTCTTCTTCGGTTTCTTGCAGTGACAGACCGCCGGTAGATTTGTCTTCTCCCCCTGATAATTTGATTTGCAGGCGTAATTCGTTGCGCGAATCGGCGTTTTTTAATGCTTCATCATAGCTCACTCTACCGGATTGATAGAGTTCTAGTAAGGCCTGGTCAAAGGTTTGCATACCTAATTCGCGTGATTTAGCCATGATAGGTTTAATACCGCTAATATCACCTTTAGCAATTAAATCAGCAATCAGAGGGGTATTAATTAAAATTTCAATGGCCGCACAGCGCCCGCCATCGACTGTTTTAACCAGACGCTGAGAAATAATCGCGCGTAAGTTAAGGGAGATGTCCTGCATTAACTTAGCCTGGCTTGCTATAGGGAAAAAACCCAAGATCCGGTCTACTGCCTGATTCGCATTGTTGGCATGTAAGGTCGCCATTGCCAAGTGACCTGTTTGAGCAAACTCCAGCCCAAATTCCATGATTTTAGCGTTTCTTATTTCTCCCAATACAATGACATCGGGTGCCTGGCGTAAGGTATTTTGTAAGGCAATTTCCCAGTCTTGCGTATCCACCCCGACTTCACGTTGCATAATGACACAGTTTTTATGTTTGTGTACATATTCAATAGGGTCTTCGATGGTAATGATATGACCGTGACTGGTTTCGTTACGATGATCGATCATTGCTGCCATTGAGGTTGACTTACCTGATCCCGTGCCTCCGACCATGATAATTAAACCATTGTTGTAAGAGATAATGTCTTTTAATACGGAGGGAAGTCCGAGCTTTTCAAAATTAGGGATTTCAGCGGCAATGGTTCGGATGACTAAACCTTGACAACCTTGTTGAACATAGGCATTGACACGAAAGCGGCATAAATTGGCAGGTGCAATCGCAAAGTTACACTCTTGCGTTTCTTCAAATTCTTTCAGCTGTTTATCATTCATAATGCACTGTGTCAGTGCTCTAGAGTCATTCTCTGATAACGCCTGTTGCGAGATAGGTGTCATTACGCCTTTAATTTTCATTGCCGGGGGGTAACCCGCTGTAATAAACAGGTCTGATCCCTCTTTGTGCAACAGGATTTTAAGTAGCTTAATCATGAAAGCCATTGCTTCATCTCTTTCCATTAGAATCTCCTGGGTTGTGGTTTTCTTGCAAACGAAAATCAAGATTGAACCTGAATGTCGCTAAAAAAATAAGGCTGATAGCTCTATAGATAAAATTACAGGCTCTGTTTTTTAAGTCTAACTTAAAATGAATGGTAAATAAAATTTAGTGGCTATCAATAAAAAATTATGTATTTTGTATGCCCTGAAAATACAGGGTGAGGGGTATAATTGATCAATTTTCAAGATATAGTTAGGCGTTATGAGTAAGCAAAGAAAAGCTGTGGCATTGATTTCTGGAGGACTGGATTCATTGTTAGCGGCTAAAACCGTGATAGAACAAGGTGTGCATGTTGAAGGGATTAACTTTTTTACCGGGTTTTGCGTGGAAGGTCACACCCATGCGATTAGAAAAAAAGATAAGGCTAAGCCAAAAAGAAATAATGCCTTATGGTCTGCAGAGCAATTAGGGATAAAGTTACACATTATTGATGTTATTGAGGAATATAAAGATGTGTTGATTAATCCTAAGCATGGCTATGGCGCGAATATGAATCCTTGTTTAGATTGTAAAATCTTTATGGTTCACAAAGCCAAACAATGGATTAAAGAAAACGACTTTGATTTTATTATTACCGGTGAAGTAATGGGGCAGCGCCCTATGTCACAAAGAAAGGATACTATGCCGGTTATTGCGACGGAATCGGGGGCGGATGATTTGTTATTACGCCCTTTATGTGCACAGAATTTACCGATGACTTTACCCGAGCGTGAAGGCTGGGTGGATAGGGAAAAGTTACATAAATTTAGTGGTCGTACACGTAAACCTCAGATGGCATTAGCCCATGAATTCGGTTTTGAGGATTTTGCTCAACCCGCAGGGGGCTGCTGCTTTCTAACAGATAAAAGTTACTCGGATAAGCTGGTTGATTTATGGTCAGCCAGAGGACGTAAAGAATATGATTTAGATGATGTGATGTTGTTAAAAGTCGGTCGACATATTCGTCCTGAAAATAATTTTAAAGTGATTGTTGCCAGAGAAGATGGTGAAGCACGTTTTATGCAAGGCTATAAAAAAGACTTTATTAATATGAATTGTGCCAGTCATCGAGGCCCTTTAGCATTAATTGATGGCGCACCGACAGAAGATGATTTGTTAGTCGCCGCACAACTCACTGCACGTTATGGGCAGGGGCGTGATGCAGAACGTGTTGATGTGACCATTAGAGAAAAAGACGGTAGGGAAAGAATAGTGCAAGTGAAGCCATTAAAAGAGAGTGAAATTCCCAAGGAATGGTTTATTTAGGACAATATGATGGCTAAAGAAAGTTTAAATGCAAAACGCTTATTATGTCCATTGCCGGTTATTCGGACGCAAGATAAAGTGAAAACAATGCAAACGGGCGATATTCTTGAAGTTGTTTGTACAGATCCAGGCGTGATGCAGGATATTCCCGCATGGTGCCGAATCAATGGACATAAAGTGCTGGAGACTCGTTCAGAAGAGATGGAATATACCATTGTTTTAGAAATAGGTTAATCTAATGAAAGCGTATGATGCTGAGCAAATCTTAAGATTAAAAGCGCGTGTAACCTATGTCGGAGCAGCGGTTAATGTTTTTTTAACCCTGATTAAAATTGGCTTTGGTATTTTAGGGCAGTCAGCATCATTAATTGCGGATGGTATCCATTCTCTTTCTGATTTAATTAGTGATCTTTTGGTGATTATTGCAATCAAATTAGGCAGTCGTGAAGCGGATCATGCTCATCCTTATGGTCATCGCCGGTTTGAAACTATAGCAACGGTATTACTTGGCTTAGGCTTAGTCATTGTTGCTGGAGGCATTGCCTGGGACGCTATTGAGCGATTACTTGGGGCAGAAAAATTATTGATCCCAAGTCAGGATACATTGGGTATTGCTTTGGTGTCTATTTTAGCCAATGAATGGTTATTTCATTATACCAAGGGTGTTGGTGAGATAACGCGTTCAAAATTGTTGCTGGCTAATGCCTGGCACCATCGTAGTGACGCATTTTCTTCTGTGGTGGTGTTGTTTGGTATTGGCGCTGTGTTAATGGGCTATTTATTTGCTGATGCGGTGGCAGCGGTGATTGTTAGTTTAATGATTGCTAAAATGGGTCTGTCATTAGTATTGGAGAGTATTAATGAACTGGTAGACTCCTCCTTACCTGAGGATTATGTCAGAGAAATTCGTCGAGTAATTAAACAAACCAAGGGTGTGCAAAGTATTCATTTATTACGTACACGACGTATGGGAGAAGATGCTTATGTTGATGCGCATATAGTGGTTGACTCGCGTATTAGTGTTTCAGAAGGTCATATGATAGGTGATATTATCAGGGATAATTTAAAAACATCATTTGATGATGTGGTTGATGTCTTGGTTCATATAGACCCTGAAGATGATGAATTTAGTTCTGAAGGTAAAAAGCCATTGTCGAGGCAGCAGGTTCAAAATTATCTGGAGCAGTATTTAGCCGGTTCAATTCATACGATTGATGATTTTAGAATTCATTATTTAGATGGGCGACTGGAAGTTGAAGTGGTTTTGCCATACGGTATGTTTACTCAACAAGAGCAAGTTGAACGGGTTAAAAAACAGTGCGTAATGATTGAGCAAGAAGTCGAAATGATTGCGAAAGTTTATGTATTTTTTAAAGCATAAGAAAGGTTTTAAATATGGCAGTAGGTAAGGTTGATTTTCCTGAAATGAATGCCGTCTCAGGCATTAAATTAGGCACCAGTAATGCCGGGATCAAGCAGACAGAGCGGGATGATATTTTAGTGGTAGAAATGGCAGAAGGAACCACTTGTGCTGGCGTGTTTACCCAAAATGCATTTTGTGCGGCTCCTGTCCATGTCGCTAAAGATCATCTGCAACAAAGTCCGCGCTGGTTACTGGTTAATTCAGGTAATGCCAATGCAGGAACGGGTAAGCAAGGGTTGACAGATGCCATGCGCTGTTGCTCATCATTGGCATCTACTGTTAAGGGTATAGCGCAACAGGTGTTGCCTTTTTCTACTGGTGTAATTGGTGAGAATTTACCGGTAGCCAAGCTGGAAACTGCATTACCCCAAGCGGTTGCTCTGTTACAGGAAAGTCATTGGCAGCAAGCCGCGCATGCAATTATGACCACAGATACCTTTGCTAAAGGGGCATCTTTAGTTATTGAGATAGACGGGCATCCGATTACCTTGACCGGCATATCAAAAGGTGCGGGGATGATTCAACCTAATATGGCAACCATGCTGGGATTTGTGGCAACAGATGCAAAAATCAGTCAAACACTGTTACAAAAATGTTTGGCGCACGCGACAGAACAATCATTTAACCGTATTACGGTGGATGGTGATACCTCGACGAATGATGCGTGTATATTAATGGCAAGCGGTCGGTCTTCGGCAGCAGAAATTACTGAGACTACGGAGGCTTATACCGTTTTTTCCAAGGCGCTAATGACCGTGTGTAAACGTCTGGCTGAATTAATTGTGAGAGACGGTGAAGGCGCAACCAAGTTGATACGTATTGCTGTAGAGCAAGCCGCTAATGAGGCTGAAGCTGTTTTGGTAGCAAAAACCATTGCCCATTCGCCCTTGGTAAAAACTGCTTTTTTTGCCAGTGACCCTAACTGGGGTCGTATTTTAGCCGCAGTAGGACGTTCGGGTGTTGCGCAAATGGATTTAGATACAGTGGAAATCTATTTAGATGATGTCTGTATCGTAAGACGTGGTGGGCGAGCCAAAAGTTATACCGAAGAAGCGGGTCTGCAAGTGATGAATAAGGCAGAAATCCTTATTCGTGTTGTGTTGGCGCGGGGTGATGCCAGTCAGGCCGTTTTAACCTGTGATCTGTCTTACGATTATGTGCGTATTAATGCAGAATATCGCACATAGTTATCATAGTCTGGGTGTAGCGACAGCGGAATGCTGGAATACGTTTAAGGAAAGATTAATTGAACTGCTCTAAACCATTACACGTTGCTGTAGGCGTTATTAAAAATGCAAAGGGCGAAATTTTAATTTCCTTTAGACATAAGGAAGCGCATCAGGGGGGATTATGGGAGTTTCCCGGAGGAAAGGTTGAGTTAGGGGAGTCTGTTGAGCAGGCTTTGAGCAGAGAGTTAAAAGAAGAACTTGATATTTCGGT
>CAYMPX010000190.1:0-5507 GCA_964392135.1 uncultured Methylomarinum sp. | reverse complement strand
CTGTGGAGCCAAAAGACCCGTCAGGATTCGGGTATTATTGAATCCTCGTTCCTAACACTATCCGTTGAGAAAATCTTTAAATTTATCCGCAGGTAATGGTTTGCTAAAATAATATCCCTGAAAAATAAAACAGCCTTTGGCAATCAGGAAGTCTTTTTGTTGCTGGGTTTCAACGCCTTCAGCAATAACCTTAAGTTGTAGATTCCTGGCCATATTAATAATAGTTTCTACAATAATGGCATCATTGTTATCAGCCGGGATATCTTTGACAAAACTTTGATCGATTTTCAGTTGATCGAGTGGTAATTGTTTTAAATAAGCTAATGATGAATAACCTGTGCCAAAATCATCAATCGAAATTTTTATGCCAATTTTTTTCAATGCCTGCATTTTTTCAACTGTGTCATTAATATTGTCTATAACAATACCTTCTGTTAACTCGATAAAAAGATGAGATGCAAGAAGGTGATGATTAACAATGGCGTGTTCAACCTGGGAAACGAAGTCAGCTTGTCTGAATTGTTTTGAGCTGACATTAACCGAGACATGACTGAGATTCAGACCGTCATCCAGCCAGCGTCGCATTTGTGCACAAGCCTGATTGAGTACCCACAGTCCAAGAGGAATAATGAGTCCTGTTTCTTCTGCAACCGGGATAAAGTCAGCCGGAGAAATAAGACCTCGATCAGGATGTTGCCATCGGATCAGAGCTTCTGAGCTGGTAGTGACACCTGATTGATCGGTTTGTGGTTGATAATAAAGGATAAAATCCTGATTTTTCAGAGCCAGACGTATTTCTTTTTCCAGAAATAGTCTGGCATCTGCTGTTTTTTGCAGGCTGGGGTGAAAAAAACTGATGGTATTACGACCCTGATCTTTTGATCGGTACATGGCTTTATCGGCTTGCTGCAATAATTCAGTGGCTGAGTGGTTAAGCTTCGGAAATAAGGTAATACCAATACTTGATGAACAATGATGCTCGTAATCCCCCATTAAATAAGGTTGTTCCAATATATTTCTGATTTTCTCGGCAATAATCAAGGTGCTTTCTGCAGCCTGTTGTAAATCGGGTTCATGGGCTCTGATCATAACGACAAATTCATCACCGCCAAATCGCGCTGCCAGATCGTCTGCTCTTAACAGACTGTTTAATCGTTTTGCAACCTGTATCAGTAGTTCATCTCCAACGTGGTGACCCATGGAATCATTTAACACTTTGAAACGATCCAGATCCAGAAAAATAATAGCACCAAATACAGAATTTCTTTTGGCGATGAGAAGTTCCGTATTAAGCTGGTTTAGTAATAAACGCCGATTGGCAAGTCCTGTCAGGGGGTCATAAAAAGCAAGTTCATAAATTTCTTGTTCTGATTTTCTTTGCTCCGTTATATCCCTGATACTGGCTACAGCTAACTTATGACCTAATGAAGGCAGCAATGCCAGGTTGATTTCACAGAGTATTTCTTTTTCTTGCTTATCTATAAGGGTCCACTCAAAAGTAATGCTGCCATCGGCAAGCACCTTGTTGATGACATTATCTGCTAACTCGGTACTGGCAATCCCGTTAGGTTGTATTAAGGGAGAGACATCTAAAGGACCAATTTGATAAAAGGTTTGTCGGTTCATACCGAATAAAGCCAGGGCATTCTCATTGGCATCGGTAAAACGTAATTGTTCAAGATCTAAAATCATTAATACTTCAATTGCATTTTTAAATAAGGTTTTATATTTGGATTCATTTAATTTAACCGTCTCCTCTGCATTACGGCGATCAGTGATGTCGATCATCACACCCAGTATTTCTTTTGCTTTTCCATTTTCTGCAATAATATTAACCACATCTCTAAGCCAGACGATTTCACCGGTTTTGCTGTACATCCGGTATTCAAATTCATGACGTTTTAACTGTTTAGTTTCCGTGATACAAAAATCAGGCGCCCATTTCCGGTCATCTTCGTGCATGTGTTCGACCCAGAATTGACTATCTCCTAACCATTTCTCAACCGGATAGCCCAATATTTTTTCAGCTTCGTCACTGACAAAAGTGAATTGAAAGGTATCCGGGATTGCACGCCATACAATGGCGGATTGAGCTTGAACTAACTCTCTGAATTGCTCTTCACTTTCAGCTAAAGCCCGGGTGCGTGTTCGGACTAATTCTTCTGTGCGCAGGGTACGCCCTGTTAACATTAATAATCCTATAGCGGTTAAACTGGTAATGACAAAACTACCCAGTAGTATCCACCAGATAGACCAGGAAAGTTGATTATGGTAGAACGCGGGAGAGGGCTGATACGTTACCGTCCAAATACGATCAGCAATGTATATTTGTATTTGCTTTTGTAATGCCAGTAGATTCATGTTGACTAATTCATTAGGCATAAAGGTGCTAAACAGTAGCTTGTGCTGATCTTTTACTTCAATGAACAGCTGAATACCAGAAAGATGTTTAGATGCTTTCTTAATTTCATCTGCCACACGAAAGACCGATGCGGTGAACCCCTTTAATGCCTGTCTTTTGCCAACAATATTATCCAAGGCAGTGTTTTTCATATAGACCGGAGAGTAGATTACAACACCTGTTTTTCGCTCTAGATCCTGAATTAGTTGCAGGGGGGCAGTGATGGTTGTTTGTCCAGTGTCTCTGGCCTTTTCCAGTGCTTTTAATGCAATAGGATTGGTACCGACATCAAAGCCTGAAGCGCGTTGGTTTTGTTGCCATGGCTGGACATAAGTAATGGGGAAATATTCTTCACGTTTTGCTGCCGGAACCAATTTGTTTTGTTCATTTGACTCTCGAATAATGAGTGCTTTATTTTTACTTTTTTCAAATAATGTGCGTTGTTTTGAAGGGATAAATGAAATCCACTCCAACGCTTGAATATCCTGATGCTTTTTTATAATCGGCTGTGTTAAGGTGGAAAACTCTTCCTCAGTTACCCATTGTGAACTATCAAAAAAACCTTTCAGTATCTGATTGATTTCTACATGATTCAGCAACTCATTTTCTAATGTAGAATGAAAAGTAAGAATCTGAGCTTCAAAAACAGAGGTGATTCGACGGGTTTCCTGAGTCTGTGTGTATTGAAAAATACTGCTGACTATTAGCAACATAAACAGTAGCGGATAAGCCACTATTTTTTGGCGTTGTTGCCATAAAGCGCGGGGTTTGGCAATAAAGGTTAACAGGATAGGCGTGACAATAATAACCCCTATTGAGTCTCCTATCCACCAGGTACTCCAACTGATTAGAATATCTTTGGCTGTAATAATATCTTGAAAAAATATACTTGATATTCCCACCGTCGGAGCAACAACACAGCTGACGGGAGCGCCTAGAAAAAAGAAGCGGGTAATTGTCGAATCTTCGGTTAACGGATTATCTTTTCCCAGCGTACGATGAATTAAATAACTGCCAATAACCGCTTGAGCGCACGACCCGATACTACTGAGTGCGCCTGTTATTAGCGAAGGCGTTATCGTTTCAGATGTAGAAAAATCAAGAAAGGAATAGATTTGTATTGCCAGTGCCCCCAAAAAAAGACCGGGTATAATGCGCTTTCCATAAACTAAAACAGCGGCCAAAGCCAGACCGGATGCCGGCCAAATGGGGCTGGCATGACTGGGAGCTGTCGTCAGCAATGTACCCATGTACCCCAGCGAAAAATAAGCGCAGGCAATAATTAAATTGACGTATAAAAAACCTGATAAGGTGGGATGATTATGTGATTGCAAGATTTTAAGTTTTTTTCTCTATTATATCAGTCACTACTGCTTCACCCTCTCCCATAGTTCACCCACTAAACCTTAAACTTCCCGATAGCGGTACTCAAGTTATTGGCCATCTGTTTCAGATCTAAAATAGTCTCGCTCAAATTGTTTATTGATAAGCTGTTCTCATTCACCAGTGCTGAAATTTTTTCCACATCCTGAGCCACCTCTATCACTACCGAGTTTTGTTCATCCATGGCTGCGGAAATACTATTAATTGAATCGCGTACCGTTGTGGTACTGTTTTTAATCAAAGCCATCGAATCACCTGCTCGTTGCGCTTTTGTAACGCCTTCATTCACATTCTCATGCCCTTTTTCCATACTGATCACGGCATTGGCAGAGTTGCTCTGAATTTCATCAATAATTTCAGCAACTTCCTGGGTAGAATTTGAAGTTCTTTCCGCCAATCCACGGACTTCATCTGCCACCACGGCAAAGCCCCTACCCTGCTCACCGGCGCGAGCCGCTTCAATCGCAGCATTTAGCGCTAACAAATTAGTCTGACTGGCAATCTGGTTAATGACTTCAACTACTTCGGAAATATGTTGTGAACTGTCACTTAATTTACCGATAATCCGGGTTGATTCAGAAACCACATTGGCAATTTCCTTCATTTCATCAGCGGCATCGTTGACAACAATATATCCTTCATCAGCTGCTTCCCCTGCCTGAGTTGCCTGAGCAGCAGAATGACTGGCATTGCGGGTAATTTCATTAATACTGGCCGTTATTTCTTCCATGGCTGTAGACGTGGTCATAGCATACTGATTCTGAGCACTGGAACTCACCGTAATTACCTGGGATACATCAATCAATTGATCAGAAGCCTGTCTGATCTTATCCGCAATAGAAGCAATTTGCCTAATAATTTCCTTTAAATTACCTTGCATGGTCTTTATGGCATAAAGCAGGCTGCTGTTATCGCCTTTATCCAGATGAATATCACGCTGTAAATTTCCCTTGGCAATTTCCTTGGCGATTCCCTGTACATAATAGGGATCAATACCTAATTGTGCTTGCAGGCGATTGGTTACTGAAACAGAAACCACGAACGCTATAGCCACTGCAATAAAAAACACAATTATTGTCATTAGTGAAGCCTGGTCGGTTCGCTGAACAACTTCATTGGTCAGTTGATTGACTGCCTTGACGTTTTTCTCTTTTAATTGCTGCGACAATTCGGTTATTTCCTCAGCGGTCTGATCAAAATTTTCCATAATCTGGTTTCCGGCTTCGATCCCCTCTGAAAGATAGGCATGTGCCATCGTTTGTCCTTCTCGATAATATCGCTTGAAAATAGTATCCAGACGAGTAATTTGACTGAGTTCGACATTATCACCCACATAATACTGGCGAAACTCAGCAATCCCGGCAGTAAACGCTTGTGCGGCACGCTCTGCATCCCGAAAACCCGCCGGATCATGGGTAGCCGATACATCCGTTAAGAACTGTTGTACCTGTACTACATTAAAAGCCATTTCCTCACTCAATATGGCTATTGGTAACGCTTTTTGATCCGCTAGCTCAATACTATTATTGATTTGTTTGAATTGGTACAAAATCAACGCAGTTACAATACAAAAAAGCCCGATAATAACGGCATAACCGATGTAAATTCGGGTTTTAAAACTGATAGGTGGGGCGGATGCCATAAAAAATCTCCTGGAATATTATTTTTATTCTTGTAAAAGTAGCAAATTGAGCATTTGTTTTATTTGCTGAATATTGTTGGC
>CAYMPX010000189.1:0-5523 GCA_964392135.1 uncultured Methylomarinum sp. | reverse complement strand
GAGCCAGAAACATTTGATGCGGTTTTAGTTGCTGTGGGCCGCAGACCTAACGGTTTGAAAATCGGGGCAGATAGAGCCGGTATTAATGTCGATGAAATGGGTTTTATTGCGGTTAATGAACAACAAAAAACCAATATTGAGCATATTTATGCCATCGGTGATATTGTCGGTAATCCGATGTTAGCACATAAAGCAGCACATGAAGGCAAAGTAGCTGCTGAAGTTATCTCAGGTGAGAAATCGGCATTTGATGCATTGACTATCCCGGCAGTGGCTTATACGGATCCTGAAATAACATGGATGGGCTTGACTGAGAATGACGCAAAAAAACAAGGCATTGAGTACGATAAAGGCACATTTCCCTGGGCGGCTAGTGGGCGCTCATTAAGTTTAGGTCGAAATGAAGGACTAACAAAAATTATCTGCGAAAAAGAAACCGGTAAAGTGCTGGGAGCAGGTATGGTTGGACCCAATGCAGGTGAATTAATTGCAGAAGCAGTATTAGCTTTAGAAATGGGCGCAGATGCAGAAGATATTGGGCTAACAGTACATGCTCATCCGTCATTATCTGAAACCTTTGCATTTGCAGCTGAAATTATTACGGGGTCAATTACAGATCTTTATATAAAGAAAAGATAATGTAGCAAACCGCCCAGCTGTGGTGGATCCAGGAAGTGAGGCTAAAGCCTCACTTTTAATTATCAAATACCCATGCTAGATAATTAAACATCGCTGTGTTTCAGCAGGCTTAATGAGAGGTGGGATAAAAGTCAATGAGGAAAGCTTATGTCAGTTAATGAAGAAGAATTTAAAAGCGCACTTAGATTATGGGCGAGTGGTGTAACCGTTATCACTTCCAAAACAGAAGAGGGTGGCTTAAAGGGAATGACAGCGACTTCGTTTAGCAGTGTTTCTGTTGAACCACCGCAAATTGTGGTTTGTATTAATCAATCAACTGACACCGGTGCAGCGATGTTAGAAGGTAAGGCTTTTGCGGTTAATATTTTAAAAGCAGATCAGCAAGAAATTTCTAACCAGTTTGCGGGAGGGGCAAGCCAGGAACAACGTTTTGCTAATGTCAATTGGCATGAAGGTGATACCGGCTCGCCTGTTATTGATGATGCATTGGCATCACTTGAATGCACAGTGGTTGAGCAAGTCTTGGCGGGTACGCATTGGGTGATTATTGGAGAGGTACAACATGCTGATTGTCGTGCCGGCGATCCCTTGCTGTACTATAACTCTGCTTATTGTGAGTTAAAAGCTCCGTCCATACCGCTTTAGTGGTTAGGGGGGGAGTTGTTGACTCTTTGTTTTAGTCCAATCCAATAGTATACGCGTTTTGCAAAGCTCTCCCTCCAGCCACGCCATTGTTATTTTAGCTATCTTTCCGGGAGGCTATTGAGAGCCTGGTTGATAATATCAAGCAATTGTCGCTGATCTATTGGTTTAGTGACATAATCAAAAAAATCAGTGGTTTGACCTTTCGCAATATCAGCTGGCATTGCGTTGGCAGAAATTATAATAACGGACGTTGTTTCCGTTAGATTATTCTTTTGTAATTGTTGATAAACTTCAAAGCCATCCATGTCTGGCAGGTTAATATCCAATAGAATAAGTTGTGGTTTTATTTTTAAGGCGGCTTGTATTCCTGCACGTCCTGTCGTTGCTTCGCTATATTGAAAGTCAGTTCGGGAGTTAATAATTTTTTTCATTAATAAGCGGTTGGCAAGATTATCTTCAATGTAAAGAATATCTATAGTTGAGGGATGTTGAACACTGGTTTTTTGATAAACAGAGGTGTTTTTAATTGGTTTTTCCGAGAAATCAGTTTGATCCAGCTCTATCCAAAAAGTACAGCCTTTACCTGGCATGTTATCCACGCCAATACGCCCCCCCATCATTTCAACTAACATCTTGGTTATCGTTAGACCGATACCTGTGCCTTCGATTTCTGACTGCGCTGCCCCTAATCGATTAAAGGGCGTGAATAAGTCTTTCATCATGTCTTCGGGAATACCAAGACCGGTATCTTTTACAAAGATACGGACTTTATTTTCGTTTTGAGACAAGAAAACAGACACAACCCCATGTTTCTGGTTGTATTTAATGGCATTGGTTAAAAGATTAGAAAATACCTGATTTAAACGGGAAATATCAGCCTTGACAAAGATATTTTGTTCATTAGGCAGTTTCTGTTCAAGACTGATTTGGGCGCTTAGTAGTTGAGGCGATATTGACTCCAATGCCTGTTTAAGGAATTTAATCAAGTTAACGGGCTCAAGATTTATATTCACTTTTCCGCATTCTATTTTTGATAAATCAAGAATCTCATCTATCAGGTTTAATAAGTGGAGACCTGCTGTATAAATATGCGCTAATGATTCATTTTGGTCATCATTTAAAGGGGCTTCTTTGTCTTCTTGAAGTAACTGGGTAAAACCTAAAACCGCATTTAAAGGGGTGCGTAATTCATGGCTCATGCTGGATAAAAATGATGACTTCGCCTGGTTTGCTTCTTCTGCTTCGAGTTTGGCAAGGGTGATGGCTTCTAAAGCATTTTTACGTTCCGTTATGTCATGAAGAATACCAACAAATTTTTTAACCCTGTTAATGGACATGGGGGCAACATTTAATTCCATGGGAAATACAGAGCCATCTTTACGAATGCCTTGCAATTCCCTTGCTTTATTAATTATTTTAGGCGCATGTATTTCAGATTGATTGAGATAGTGATCATGTTGATGCCGTATGGCTTTAGGCATTAAAACAGAAATATTCTGACCTTCCAGCTCATTCGCATTATAAGCAAAAATTTCCAGTGCTCTGGGGTTAGCCATTTCGATGATTCCCCTGGCATCTATGGTGATAATCCCCTCCGCTGAGTTATTAACAATCGCTTTTAAGTTTTCTTGTTGCTGCTGTAGTTTATTCTCAATATCTTTACGCTGGGTGGTGTCTCTAATAATACTGGTGAAAAAACGTTCGTTACCTGATAACCATTCGCTATAACTTAGTTCAATAGAAATAAGTCTGCCATCTTTGCAGAGAGCCTGGCTTTCAATTGAATTTTTAGCAGACCGCTGATTTCTTGATATGAGCTTTTGAAAACCTTTGCGATGTTTTTCTTGATATTTTTTTGGAATAATCAATTCTATTGATTGACCAATCACTTCTAATGATTGATAGCCAAAAATATTTTCAGCCCCTTCATTCCATAAAATAATTAAACCATCCTTGTTAAGGGTAATAATGGCATCCGAGGTCGAATGGCTAACCGCTTGAAAACGCAGTTCATCTTTTCTTAAACGATTAATAACCGCATGTAATTCTCTAGAACGTTGACTTTGACTGATGGCATGGGTAATAAATGTCGCTTTATGGGTGTTTTTGTCTATAAGACAGTTGCCCCCCGATTTAAGCGCTGCTATTTCACATTCTTCAGTATTATCGGCAGTTAAAAACAGGATCGGAATATGGGTGAAACGATTATCTTGACGAATCACATCGGCTACTTCAAAACCATTACATTTTGGCATATGTATATCGAGTAAAATAATGTCAGGCAGGAATGATTCAAGGGTTTTAAATGCAGTTAAAGGATCTATAACCGTTTTACAGGTAAAATCGTGTGGTCGTAGGCATTTTTCATAATAGCGAGAAATAACCGGGTCGTCATCAATGATTAATGCGCGAAAATTAGCGTGACTGTTTTTATGTATATGTTTATCAAGCGTTTCAACTAATTCTAAAATATTAATTGGTTTAACGATGTAACCATTGCCCCCGGATCGTACGGCTTCCAGTCTGGCATTAAAGTCTTCTCTGTTAGAAAGAAAAATAACGGGGCAGTGTATTTTGTTGTCCGTTTTTAATTGCTTGACTAAATCAATGCCATTGAAGCCATAATTGGGAAACACAATATCCATTAGAATAACTTCAGGTGTATTTTTGTCTAAGAAGTCGGATAATTCTTCGGGATTATTGATACAGCTTATGTAAAAACCAAAATGTCGGGCTTGTTCCTGAATTAATGCAGAAAGCAGTTCATCATCATCAACTAAAACGATGTTGTTGGGGGGGGATGAAGACGCATCATTCGGTGTGGTGACAGCAGATACTTGTTGATGCGATAAAATCTGGTTTTTATGTGCTGAAACCTGTTTTATTTCAACTTGTAATTGTTGAATCCGGGTAAACCAGTCTTCAGGAAATGGATTCTCCATGTTTGACTCTAATAAGTTTAATAGACTGCCACAAAAATGTTCCAGCTTTTTAGCTACATTGTAAACCTCAGTAAATTGAAAGGTACCTGCAGAACCTGCCAGTTTATGGGCTAAATCATAAGTGTTTTTTAATAGTCGATAATTATTTTCAGCTAGAGGCGATGATTGCGGCTCCAGTTTTAATGAGGTCTGGTGTAACTCATCAATGCGATCTGCCAGGTTTTCAGAAAAAGCCTGTTGTAACTGCTGAATTCGATTAATGGCAGCTTTTACTTTACTATCCATTACAATCAGCCCATATTTGTTTGATTTGCTCAGCCAGGGTCATAGGATCAAAGGGCTTTCTGATAATATCTATGGCACCTAGTGCTTTAAACCGTTCGATTTCATCTGGCAGTATTTTTGCCGTTAAAAAAACAACAGGAATAGTTTTTAATACGGCATGGTTTTTCAGCGCCTTTAAGGTTGTAGGTCCATCCATATCAGGCATCATCACGTCCAGAAGGATAATTTGAGGTTGAAAAGCGGTCGCTAAGTCAATAACCTGCACTCCGGATTCGCACGTCACTGTTTCTAATTGACCTATACTTTCCAATGCTAAGGTTGCAATTTCCCGAATATCCGCTTCGTCCTCAGCATATAAAATTTTGTTAAGACTTGTCATGATCGGCATCCAAAGGAGAGATAAGGTTTTTTATAGTATCAATAAATTCTTCATTAGATACTTTTGATTTGACTAAAGCGGCATCCACCTGATTGATAATATCTGTTTCAACGGACTGAGCTGAAAAAATAATGACTGGAACCAAGGGTTTTTGTTTATTTATGAGTGGGATAAGGTCGAGTCCATTACCATCAGGTAAACCTATATCTAAAATAATCAGATCAAATTTTTCAGCCTCTATTTTTTCTTTAGCGGATTGCAAAGTAGTTGCATGTGTTACAGTCGCTTTATTGATTAACAAGCCAGATATCATTTCAATCAAATCTTTATTATCTTCAATATGAAGGATGACTGCCTGATGGTCGGTTGATTTTTTTAATGCTTGTTGTAAGGCTTTGTTTAAACGTTCCGTATCAATAGGCTTATCAATCCAGTCAATAATTCTTAAAGCCGACGAGGTCGTTGCTTTATTTATTTTTGCCTCGGCTGAAATAATGATGATAGGTAAACAACACTCTGTTTCTTTAGCCCGCACTTCTTTGATAAAGGAGAGTCCATCTTGCCCCGGCAAGCGAATGTCAACGGTGATCGCATCAAAGTGATTTGTTGCCAGGAGTTTTTTTGCTTGCTCCG
>CAYMPX010000188.1:0-5557 GCA_964392135.1 uncultured Methylomarinum sp. | reverse complement strand
GATCATGCCGTAGATAAAACTGAATTGATAGCTGAATTGAGTGGTTTTTTAGCTAGGCACTGTATTTTAACCGAGGTTGAGCAATTAAAGCCTTTTGAATGTGATGCTTTGTCTGCTTATCATTGTTTGCCCTGGATTGTGGTATTGCCAGAAACAGTTGCTCAGGTGCAGCAGGTGTTATCTGTGTGTTATCAAAAAGGCGTGCCTGTTATCGCACGAGGCGCAGGTACTGGCTTGGCTGGCGGAGTCATTCCTTTGGATAATGGTGTGCTGATTAGTTTAACTAAATTCAATCAGATTCTGGATGTTGATATTAACAACCGAATGGCAGTGGTACAGCCGGGGGTGCGTAATTTAGCAATTTCTCAGGCAGTTGCCAGGCATGGGTTGTATTATGCCCCTGATCCTTCCTCACAAATTGCCTGTACGATTGGTGGCAATGTAGCGGAAAACTCGGGGGGAGTACATTGTCTTAAATATGGTTTAACCACGCATAATATTTTGCGCCTTAAATTATTGACCATGGAAGGAGAGTTGGTGACTATTGGCTCTCATGGCTTGGATAGCTCAGGTTATGATTTGTTGGCATTGTTGACGGGTTCTGAAGGGATGCTGGGTATTATCGTTGAGGTAACGGTCAAGTTATTAGCGTTACCTGATGTCGTGCAGGTTATTCTGGCGAGCTTTGATACGCTGGAGAATGCAGGGAATGCCGTGGCAGAAATTGTTGCAAGTGGTTTGATTCCGGCGGGGTTGGAAATGATGGATCAGGCGACAATACGAGCGGCAGAGTGTTTTGTGCATGCTGGTTATCCTGAAGATGCAGTTGCTATTTTACTTTGTGAATTTGATGGTTCAGCCGAGCAGGTTGAGAGTGAATTGCAGCAAGCATCAGAAATTCTTTATCAGCAGGGCGCTGTTGAGCTGAAAGTTGCCAGCTCTGAACAAGACAGACAGAAAATGTGGGCGGGGCGAAAAGCGGCATTTCCAGCGGTAGGACGGATTTCAGCTGATTATTATTGTATGGATGGTACGATTCCTCGGCGTTATTTGGCAAAGGTTTTAAATAAAATAGCCGAATTATCTGAATATTATGGTTTGCAAGTGGCGAATGTCTTTCATGCAGGTGATGGTAATTTGCATCCATTGATTCTTTATGATGCCAATAATGAAGGTGAATTGGAAAAATCTGAATTGTTGGGTGGAGATATTTTAAAGTTAAGTGTTGACGTAGGAGGAACTATTACCGGGGAACATGGTGTGGGTGTCGAGAAAATTAATTACATGTGTTACCAGTTTTCTAAAAATGAATTGCAGGTATTTCATGCGCTTAAGCAAGCATTTGATGCGAAAGGCTTGTTAAATCCCGGGAAGGCTGTCCCGACTTTACATCGCTGTGCTGAATTTGGTGCGATGCATGTGCATGATGGTGTATTGACTCACCCTGAATTGGATCGTTTTTGATGATTGAGGCGCACGAAATAACGTCGATAGCTGCTTTGTGCAATCTTTTTGCACCAGTTGTCAAACTTATTCCGTGTGCGTTGCTAATAGAGTAGCAGGGTAATGCCGTATGCCCCCGCGTAAGTCATCATAAAGTAGAAAAAAGAGATGGTTAGGCTGGCGGCTGTATTGATCGAGAGTACCTTTTTAATGATGTAGGTAATGAGAATAAAATCCCATAGGATCAGTGATCCCATAAGGTAATAACTAAGAAGGTTCTCGCTTATAGTAAGCCATATAACAACAGGGACACCAAAAAAAGCAATGACATTTTCACAAAACAACACCGCAGTAATTATTTGCACATATAGATGTATCGTTTTGTTAAGCAATAGAATAAAACCAACAAAACCAAGGGTTAAAGCGGTTTCTATAATGACTTCAAAAAAAGCTTCAGTTGGGTCTATCATGTTGGCTTGTATAAATAGCTCAACAATAAAATAAAATATCAGGTTTTGTTTAAGAAATTTTGTTGAGCGAGGCAAGTCAACCGGATTTTCTTTTAACCAGCAGAGTGGCAAATATAATTTAAATATATTCATAGTTGCGAATCAGTATGGTTTATTGGTTTTCAGCTGGATTGGCTGGATCTTGTGGGCTGCTGTAAGCATCATTTTGATGGTAATGACTGAATTGATCATTCAATGTCTGAACCATATCTTTCGATTTTTCTATGAGTGCATTGATGCGTTTTTGTGTTTTTTTATTTTTTCCTACCGTTTCGTTAATGGGGAGGATGATGCGCCAGAAAGTAAGGCTTTTTTCAAATAAGCCTGATAAATCTTCAGCTAAATTAAGTTCTTTTTGTCGGCTTTGTAGCTTGTTGATAATAAATTTAGCATGTACTCTAGCCATCATCAGATGGGTGGGTATTAAGAAGGCTATTAAAATGATTAAAAATAGTGGCCCAATAACAGGGTCAAAAAGCAATTGCACCACGCCCATAGTGATTTCAGCAAACAACAGTAGTGTAATGATAAAACCTAAAATGATTAAAGTTGACATGTTGATGCGGTCTTTCCATATCACGAGCTGTTTTTCAACTTCAGGAATATAGCAGTCATTAATATCACGGATACTTTTTTCTAGCGTATACAATACTCGATAGGAGCGATCATTTTCTATATTTTCCAGACGTTGATCAATTTCAGTGACGGGATCGTAGGTAGAAGACCGGGACGATTCTGATAAAACGATGAATTGACCTGTGTGTATTCCTAGCTCGGCTAATCGTCTTTGCCATGATGAGATAATCTCATTGATTTTTTTTTCATCAAGGCTGATTTCTGAATGATCTATCACATAGATAAATTTATTTGAATCTTGTTGCTCGATAATTTCATTAATAGAATTCTTTATCAATTCGGGGGTTGCATCAAATAGGTCGGTAAAGACTAAAACTAAATCAGACATGCTTAAAATATGCTGCATTAGCATGGGTTTTATCTCAGACGTTTGATCCGCAGTAAGAACGGGAGTGTCTATGAATAATTTACCCTTGAGTCGATCACTGTTAACGGTTTTTAATTCCAGATAGGCATTGACTTTATTGCCTTCTCCTTTTTCTATTTGCTCCAGTTTATGACTGATTTGATAGAAAGGGAGTCTATGATCAGCATCTAATGCGGTGCCAGGCAATGTTGCATTCGTTGCTTGAGGGGTGTATTGATGAATGGTAAATTTATGATTGGATGAATGCAGATTGGCATTTAAATAGCGATTGATAAATTCGGATTTTGCGGATGAAAACCCACCAATTAAGCTGACTATAGGCCACCAGGAACTTTTTTTAGCAGTTGATTCAGCGTCATCAATTAGACCAAGATCGTATTCAAGTTGATCAAGCTCATGAAATACAGCGCTGGCTTTTTGTAATATAGGGTTTGAAGAAGAAAAGTATTTTTCCAGGTTAATCAAATGTTTGCTTACTGTTTTTTCTGCCATTGCTAGAAACCCTTATTGATTGTTATTAGTAGGTTTTTAAAGTAGGTATAGAAGTATACACCGAGACAGTGGAAAACATAATAATATAAAGCAGAAAAAGTTGGATTAGATGGGGAAACCTATCTATCATTGGAATAGATAGGGGTGGGATTATCTGTTTGTTGTTATTTTATGGAGTTTGTGCCGGGATTGTAAAAACATAATCACTGTCTTTTGCATGTGTATGGCAAGAAGCACATTCCTGTACAAATGTTTTATCATTACCATAGGGTTGTTGTTCTAATCCTTTCCAGCGGGCATACCCCCAACCTGCGGTTGACTTATACTTTTCACTGTCTTTAATCATTATTTCAGTGTGAACAAATTCTCCAGGAACAATAGCCGCGCTCCATTGCGGGTGTTTTTGGTTTTTCCATACCTGTTTTGCCAGAATAGTGCCTTGTGGCCAAGGGTTGGTTTGTCCTGTTTTTGATGCTTTAATCGCAATACTATTACCTAAAATAACACGTTGAGTATCGTTGTCCGTGCGGTATGAGGTGCTAATGACGCGCCAGTTCTCTAGTCCTATAGGTTTGTAGATTCCGTTGGCTGTGGGGCGTATATCTTTAGCGTGCGCAACGCTAGTGCTGGCAACAGTTAGAATAATAAAAAGTTGTTGAATAGTGCGTAAATGGTTTTTCATTCGGGTGGCGTATTGTTAGATTGGATTGGGTTGCACTTCGCACGACTACTGTTGTCAGGTTTTCTGTCTGCAACATAGGGCGAAGATGTTATCTATAATTTTTGCACAAAAACGGGATTATCACTTGATGAAATAGAGTTTATCATGAGTTGCTCCATCGTTATCAGCACAGTTATTGTGTGTAATTGCGTGACCTTAATTCTTATACAATAGGCTGTAATTTGAAGCCAAATATATTTTTAATGCCAGCTTGCAGGTTTCTTAGTTTTGTATGAATTTCAGATAAATCTAAGGGGTAGGTGTTTTTGATAAAAGAGATGATTTGTTCGCCAAGAACCTTATCAATAACATAAACAGAATAAACAATCGTTAGGAAATAAACTAATTCATACATGATGTGAACCTCATAAATGCTGTTGAAACAGCAGGTAGTCCCATTTTAAATAAAAAACGGGTAAGTTTTTATTCAATTTTTTAATACTAGCATAATTAAAGTTGTTTAAAAGAACTTTGTTTGGTGTTATTTTTATATTTGATAGAGCTAAAACAGCCTTACTCCAAAGAGAGTAATGGGGACGTAAATAATCTAAGTCATGGTCTATTAGTCGTTATCTTTATATTACCTTAATTGCTATGACTGTCATTTAAGAGAGAGGGCGTAAAATGAAAGAAAAAAATATTTTTGGCTTGGTAACTATTTATTCCAGGCTACATAGATATAAGGTTAATAAATTACAGGTAATCCTATCGGTACTGTTTTTGAGTTTTATTTTGCCATCGACTGTGAGTGCACATAGAGGGGCTAGAAATGAAGTCGATACTTGTCGGTTTTCCGTAGGTGACGAAGTTATTCATTTTTCAGCCTATACGCCAATCACTACCGGAGGGACAGGGTATTGCCATTTTATTCCCGATATAGGTTTAACACATTTGGTGTTTGACTATGAAGGTAAGAAATTGCGCAATACCACAGTTGAATTTGAAATTACCAAAGAACCTGAAGCAACGCGTATTTTTTATCAAAAACCTGAGAAAATCAAGACAGGCAGTATGGATGCTAAAGTTGATTTTAATCAATATGGTGCGGGCGATTATTTGGCGCATATAACCATTGTATATCAAGGAGAAAAACTGGATTCTCATTTACCTTTTTCTGTTGGAATAGAGCCAGAGTCCAGTGGTATTTCATTGATGTTTATTATTGCGCTGATAATAATAGTCATTATTGCTGTGATGATTATGCCGGTGTTTAAATCTAAAGATAATTAGGCTTTTTCAGGATCGAGTAAACGTTTTAGTTATTGTTCCTTGGTTCTTTAATAGATGCGGAATAAATGACAGGATACTCATTTAAAACGGGACAGGTTTTTACCCATCTCCTTACACACATCTTTTTAATAATTGAAAATCAATGACTTACAATGACCA
>CAYMPX010000187.1:0-5718 GCA_964392135.1 uncultured Methylomarinum sp. | reverse complement strand
AGCAATACCGCAAACATGTTGCAGAACGTGCTGCTGATGGAATCGTTCCTCAACCTTTAAATGCTGAGCAGGTGTCAGGTTTAGTTGAATTAATTAAACAGCCTCCAGCGGGTGAAGATGCATTTATTCTTGATTTGTTGGTCAACCGTATCCCCGCAGGTGTTGATGAAGCCGCTTATGTCAAAGCAGGTTTTCTGGCAGCCGTCGCAAAAGGTGAAGTCAGTTCACCTATTTTAGATGCCGCCAGAGCCACTGAGTTATTAGGCACTATGCTAGGTGGATACAATATTGCGCCTTTAATTGATTTATTGGATAACAATGCATTAGCGCCTATTGTAGTGAAGGCGTTATCGCATACTTTATTAATCTTTGATGCCTTTCATGATGTCAAAGAAAAAGCCGATGCGGGCAATGACTTTGCCAAACAAATTATTCAGTCCTGGGCAGAAGCGGAATGGTTTACCAGCAAGCCCGAAGTTTTACAAAAGTTAACGGTGACAGTCTTTAAAGTAACCGGTGAAACCAATACCGATGATTTATCACCTGCACCTGATGCATGGTCCAGACCTGATATTCCTCTGCATGCCAAAGCCATGCTTAAAATACCAAGAGAGGGGATTACTAATGCTGAACAACAAATTAACCAGCTAAAGCAAAAAGGCTTTCCTGTTGCTTATGTCGGTGATGTTGTCGGTACAGGATCTTCACGTAAATCAGCGACCAATTCAGTACTTTGGCACACAGGTGATGATATTCCTTATGTGCCGAATAAAAGAGGCGGTGGTGTGTGTATCGGCGGAAAAATTGCGCCCATTTTCTTTAATACCATGGAAGATTCAGGTGCGCTGCCGTTTGAGTGTGAGGTAGAAAATCTGGCCATGGGTGATGTGATTGATATTTACCCTTATCAGGGCGTGGTTAAACGTCATGACAGTGATGAAGTGGTCTCGAAATTTAGCTTAAAAACCAATGTGATTTTAGATGAAGTACGCGCAGGCGGACGTATTCCATTAATTATCGGTCGTGGCTTAACCGATAGAGCAAGAGAATCTTTAGGTCTGGCAGCATCCGATGTGTTTGCCAGACCTGCTGATAAAGCGGCGAGTAATAAAGGCTATACCCTGGCGCAAAAAATTGTCGGTAAAGCCTGTGGAGTTGCGGGGGTGCGTCCTGATACCTATTGCGAGCCTAAAATGACCACAGTAGGATCGCAAGATACCACAGGGCCTATGACCCGCGATGAATTAAAAGATCTGGCCTGTTTAGGTTTTTCTGCTGATTTAGTGATGCAGTCTTTCTGTCATACCGCAGCTTATCCAAAACCCATTGATATAGAAATGCAGCACACATTACCTGATTTTATTATGAATCGTGGCGGTGTGGCTTTACGTCCGGGGGATGGCATCATCCATTCCTGGTTAAACCGTATGTTATTACCTGATACGGTCGGCACTGGCGGTGATTCGCATACCCGTTTTCCTATGGGGATCTCTTTTCCAGCAGGTTCCGGGCTGGTTGCCTTTGCGGCAGCAACCGGGGTTATGCCATTGGATATGCCTGAATCGGTTTTAGTGCGTTTTAAAGGGAAAATGCAGCCAGGGATTACTTTACGTGATCTGGTGAATGCCATTCCTTTAGCAGCGATTGAAAAAGGTTTGTTAACGGTTGAAAAGAAAGGCAAGAAAAACGTCTTTTCAGGTCGTATTTTAGAAATTGAAGGTTTACCTGAGTTAAAAGTTGAACAAGCCTTTGAATTATCCGATGCATCAGCGGAACGATCAGCGGCAGGTTGTACCATTCGTTTAAATGAAGCGCCTATTCGTGAATACATTAATTCAAATATCACCCTGCTAAAATGGATGGTGACGGAAGGTTATGGCGATGCAAGAACCATTAACCGTCGCATTGAACAGATGCAAGCATGGTTGGCTAATCCCGAATTAATGGCGCCCGATGCCGATGCTGAATATTTTGAGATAATAGAAATTGATCTTGAGCAGATTAAAGAACCTATTATGGCCTGCCCCAATGATCCCGATGATGTGAAAACACTGTCCGATGTGGCGGGTACCAAAATTGATGAAGTCTTCCTGGGTTCCTGTATGACCAATATTGGTCATTTCCGTGCAGCCGGTAAGTTGCTGGAAAAACACCAGGGTCAACTGCCTACCCAACTGTGGGTATCGCCACCGACTAAAATGGATCAGAATCAGCTAACAGAAGAAGGCTATTACCATACCTTTGGTAAATCAGGCGCGCGTATGGAAATGCCGGGTTGTTCTTTATGTATGGGAAACCAGGCGCGCGTGGCTGATAATGCAACCGTGGTTTCAACATCAACACGTAACTTCCCTAATCGTTTGGGTGATAATGCCAATGTCTATTTGAGTTCGGCAGAATTGGCGGCAGTCTGTTCAATTCTAGGTAAAATCCCTACATTTTCTGAATATATGAGCTATTTTGAACAAATTAACGCCACAGCGGATGATACTTATCGTTATTTGAATTTTGATACGATTGAAAAGTATCAGCAAAAATAAAAGGTCGCTGTATTGTAGCAGCAGCGTCCGCCGAAGGCGGACGCTGCTTTTTTTGTTCTGAATGGATATTTTTTTAGTGCTTTAGCTCACCCATAACGACTTTATTTTCTGTTACTTTTTGTACCACATCCTGATAATAATCCTCTCTGAATTCATTGATGACTTTTTCAACATCTTCATCATTTACCCCACTACTTAATAAAATTTCTTCTGTCAGTCGTAAGCTGACTTCTAAAGTTTCTGATACGGTGGTACTTACCCCCTGACTGATTAAATCAGCACAATGTTGTCTGTCTTTGGCGCGTGCATGAATGGGAATATCTGGATAATATTGCCGCATCAGAGGTACCATGCGGTCAATGTTTTTAGGGTTATCTAAGGCAATAACAATCATTTTTGCACGCTCAGCTCCCGCAGAACATAATACCTTTACATTGCAGGCATCACCATAAAAGACAGGAAAACCTTGTGCTCTCGCGGCTTTGATACGTTTCTGATCCCTATCAATGGCAATATAAGTCACACCTGCTGCATTTAAAATAGCGCCAATCCTGGCACCTACTCTGCCAAAACCGGCTAAAATCACGTGTCCTTGAGAGTCTTCAATAAATTTATCACAATGGGGATCCGTTATTTCAGGGGTATATAGCTTTAACAGTAAGGCATTGGTGATTTTTACCGCAAAAGGTGTAAATACCATGCTTAATGCAATAATAAGAGTTAATATCTGGCTGATTTGCACCTCTAAAATACCGGATGCCGCTGCGAATCCAAACATCACAAAGCCAAACTCACCACTTTGAGAAAGTAGAACAGCGGTCTGAATTGCAATGTCATGGCGTATATCACTCATTCGTACCAGTGTGTAAATCACGCTGGCTTTTATTGCCATTAAAGTGATGGTTAAACCGATAATCTCAGCGCAGTTATCCCATAACAAACTAAAATCAATCCCCATGCCGACAGTCATGAAAAACAAGCCGAGCAATATGCCACGAAAAGGCAGAATGTCAGCGACAATTTGGTGTCGGTAATGGGATTCAGCGAGCATTAAACCGGCAATGAAAGCACCCAGTGCCATGGATAATCCAACAAATTCCATAGTCCAGGCAACACCGAGTACCAGCAATACAGCGACAGCAATGAATACTTCGGGGTCTTGACTGGCGACTATCTTACCTAACACGGGGTTAAGTAAATAACGACCCACTAATAATAGAGTAATAATGGCTATTATTGCATAAAGCAGGTGTAACCCTGATTCAGTTGCATTCACTTCTCCACCTGCGAGCATTGATATCAAGGCTAATAAAGGCACAACGGCTATATCTTGTAATAATAGAATAGAGAATGACATCTGCCCCATAACAGTGGCTATCCCTCCGCGCTCAGCTAACAGGTTTAAACAAAATGCGGTCGATGATAATGCCAGTCCAAAGCCAATAATCATAGCATCAGCGTGTGAGGCACCTAACTCGATTGAAATGCCATAAAGTATTGCCGCAGTCACCAATAACTGTCCTGCCCCCAGACCTATCACCATTTTACGCATTTGCCATAATTTATCGGGCTTTAATTCAATTCCCAGTATAAAAAGCAGGAAAATGACACCAAATTCGGCAAGATGACGGGTTTCTTCAATTTCTGTGATGATTCCTAACGCCCAGGGACCCAGAATGATGCCGGCTGTCAGATACCCCAGAATAGCGCCAAGCCGTATCGCATGAAATACAGGGACTACAGTTACTGTAGCAAGTAACAGTGCTAAAATATCCATTAAGTACTGAGAACCTGTTTCATTCATAGTGAGTGTTTCAGTTTAGGTGTAAAGAAGTTATATAAGAAAAGGGGGGAATAGACCTTGCAATATAGCATTCTGTTATTTAATTTTCTAATTTGTAAGACGAGATAATGCAAAAAATTGATGTAGTGATTATAGGTGCCGGTGCATCGGGATTAATGTGTGCGATTGAGGCAGGAAAGCGAGGTCGTCGTGTCTTAGTGTTAGATCATGCGAATAAGGCAGGTAAAAAAATCCTTATGTCCGGGGGAGGACGCTGTAATTTTACCAATTACTCGGTTGATGCAGAGAATTTTATTTCCCAAAATGCACATTTTTGTAAATCCGCATTAAGTCGTTTTACCCAATGGGATTTTCTGGCGATGATTGAGCAATATAAAACTCCTTTTCATCAGCGTAGTCATGGTCAGTTATTTTGTGATGAGAGTGCAAAAGATATTCTCAATATGTTGTTAGCTGAATGTGAAAAAGTACATGTGGCTATTCGGCTTAATTGTAAAATTCAGAACATAAAGAAATTATCCGACAATGAATTTCAATTAAATACAGAGAAACACAATATTCAGTGTCAATCTGTTGTGGTTGCGACAGGGGGCTTATCCATACCTAAAATGGGCGCAAGCGCTTTTGGTTACCAACTGGCTGAGCAATTTAACATTAATGTGCTGCCTGTCTGTGCCGCTTTAGTACCGTTTACCTTGCAACCGGATGATAAAGAAAAGTATTCACCTTTATCAGGGATCGCGGTGTCTTGTGTGGTGAGTTATCAGCAACAGCATTTTAAAGAAAATGTATTATTCACTCACAGGGGCTTGAGTGGCCCTGCCATATTACAAATTTCATCGTATTGGAAAGCGGGTGAAGCAATCAATGTCAATTTTTTGCCTGAACAGGATGTGAGTCAAATGTTGCTAGAAAAACGGCATAATAAAGTCAAAATGCAGTTAAAAACTGTTTTGGCAGAGTATTTACCTAAACGCTTAGTTGAGGTATTAATCGAGCCAAAGTTATTGGCTTGTTCACTACAAGATATTTCAAATAAGCAGCTTGATGCAATAGCTCAAAATATAGAGAGCTGGAGCATTAAACCTAATGGTACGGAAGGTTATCGAACAGCTGAAGTTACCTTGGGCGGAGTGGACTGTTCTGCTATTTCATCAAAAACCATGCAAAGCCAATCGGTATCAGGTTTATATTTTGTGGGTGAAGTGTTAGATGTGACAGGCTGGCTGGGGGGATACAATTTTCAATGGGCCTGGTCATCCGGGTGGTGTGCAGGGCAATATGTGTAGCTCATGTTTAGGAACAATAAAGTTTGTCCATACTCACATTGAGCGGGTTGACTTCTGAGAAAAAAGCGCTTGGTGCGGCTAAAAT
>CAYMPX010000186.1:0-5795 GCA_964392135.1 uncultured Methylomarinum sp. | reverse complement strand
CCTCTACTGAGACTAATCACCTATTACGGTATTCACCCGCTATCTCGAACCTCACGATCCAAGCCCCTGAGTCTTTAGCTCAGGGGTAGTTGACGGAATACATTTAACATTACGTTATTTCAATAATTCCGTCACATGAGGCTCAATCATTTGATAGATTGCCTGATGCATTCTAGGGTTTCCGGTAATGATATTACCTGATTTTACATAGCGATCATTAAATGAAAAGTCAGTGACTACGCCACCGGCTTCTTGAACTAACAAGATACCTGCGGCAAAATCCCACTCTTTAAGGCCAATTTCCCAGAAGCCATCTAATCGACCGGCTGATAAATAGGCTAAGTCTAATGCCGCAGAGCCAGCACGTCTAATACCCGCTGTTGTTGGTGTCAGGGATTTAAACATGCTCATGTAGGCCTCTAAGTGCTGAGGGTACTTGAAAGGGAAGCCTGTACCTAAAAGCGCGGTGCTTAAATCTGTTTGTTTGCTGACTCGAATGCGGCGGTTATTAAGCATGGCGCCACCGCCTTTTTCAGCCGTGAATAACTCGTCTCTTAAGGGGTCATAAACCACCCCGACTTCTGTTTTTCCTTTGCGCTTTAAGGCGATTGAAACAGCGTATTGAGGATAGCCATGTAAAAAATTTGTAGTACCATCTAATGGGTCAATAATCCATGTGTAGTCATTGCCTTTTTGTTCACCGCTTTCTTCGGCAATAATACCGTGATCAGGGTAGGCATATTTAATGACTTGTATAATTTCTTGTTCGACCATGCGGTCAACTTCGGTAACAAAGTCATTTTTGCTTTTTTTACTAAGGGTGAGCTGACTCACATTTTCTGAAGAGCGTTGAATTAAGCTGCCGGCGTTCCTTGCGGCACGGACGGCAATATTAAGCATTGGGTGCATAGTCAAATTTATAATGAGCGTTTACAATAACCGTTTAGCATAACAAAACTTTTGTTATAGTGTTCTGTTTTTATATGAATGAGTTTTGCAAGTGCTTTCACATTTTAAGATTGTTTTAGTAGAAACATCTCATCCTGGTAATATTGGCGCGGTTGCTCGTGCGATGAAAAATATGACATTGACTGAGCTTTGTCTGGTTTCGCCAAAAATATTCCCTAGTGCCGATGCGACCGCAAGAGCGGCAGGATCTGATGATATATTAAGTTCTGCGGTGGTTTGTGATTCATTGCAACAAGCGATAGCTGATTGTCAGATTGTTTTAGGTGCCAGCGCACGGGACAGAACTATCAGTTGGCCAGAACTTACAGCAAGAGAGTGTGCGGAAAAATTTGCTGTCAATACGCAATCAGCCGATAAACCAAAGATCGCCTTGGTTTTTGGGCGTGAAAATTCAGGTCTAAAAAATCATGAACTGGATTTATGCCACTATCTATTACGCATTCCATGTAATACGGAATACAGCTCTTTAAATTTGGCGGCTGCAGTACAAGTGGTGAGTTATGAGTTATTTGTGGCTACAGGACAAAAATCTGAAACTACTATTGGTGATAAATATGAGACATCTTTAGCGTCAACCAGGCAAATGGAATTGTTTTATGACCATTTGCAGCAAATGTTGCTGGATATCGGTTTTTTACATGTGGATAAATCCAAATCTATTATGCGTCGGTTACGCAGGATCTTTAATCGAGTCGCGTTAGATACTAAAGAGGTAGATATACTTCGAGGTATCTTCAGGTTTTCGCAGAATAATAATAAGTAATCGTTATGTTAAGTTGGATAAAAGAACAAATTGATTGTGTTTTTGACAGAGACCCTGCAGCACAAAGCGTTTTTGAAGTCATTACCACCTATCCCGGGTTTCATGCGGTGATTATTCACCGGTTGGCACATGGCTGCTGGTTGAAACAGTTTAGATGGTTGGGTCGCTTTATATCCCACATGGGGCGCTGGTTGACAGGGATAGAAATACATCCTGGCGCTCAAATTGGTCGGCGTTTTTTTATAGATCATGGTATGGGTGTGGTGATTGGCGAGACAGCGGTGATTGGCAATGACTGTACGCTTTATCATGGGGTCACATTAGGTGGAACCTCCTGGAATAAAGGCAAACGTCACCCTACTTTACATAATGGTGTGGTTGTGGGTGCGGGGGCTAAAGTTTTAGGGCCGATTGAAATAGGGGAGGGGGCAAAAGTAGGTTCTAATTCGGTTGTAGTTAAACCTGTACCTGCTGGCGCAACAGTCGTCGGTATCCCTGGACGAATTATTGATAGACATGAAACTCAAACCACCAAAGAGCGCGAGCAAATAGCCAATAAAATGGGCTTTAATGCTTATGGTGCAACCGCTGATATGCCAGATCCCGTTGCTCATGCAATTAATCATATGCTGGATCATATTCATTCCATGGATAAGCAGCTGGATAGTATGAAGAAAGTGCTTAATGCATCAGGTATTAAATGCGAAGAGCAAGCGTTGCCTTCATTAGATGACTGTGAAATTAAGGAATAAACA
Organism: uncultured Methylomarinum sp.; assembly: GCA_964392135.1. Classification (GTDB taxonomy): domain Bacteria; phylum Pseudomonadota; class Gammaproteobacteria; order Methylococcales; family Methylomonadaceae; genus QPIN01. Next base: position 3,308 of record CAYMPX010000186.1, on the reverse strand, counting down.
GGCTGGAAATCAGGACAAGCGATTGTTTGCCTCTTAATGAAAGGGGGATGTAAAAATATCTCAACAGTGCGTCCTGAATGGCTTGATGATTGATTCGTTATAATACTTGACTAAAATACTGGGTTTATTTATGATAACCCTTAATTTTATAGGTTTAATAAGGGGGTTTCATCATGCGATTAACGACAAAAGGGCGTTATGCCGTGACTGCCATGCTGGATTTAGCATTTCACAGTCAAACAAAACCGGTGACATTAACCGATATTGCGACACGTCAAACCATTTCGCTATCATATCTTGAACAGTTGTTTTCCAGGTTGCGTAAAGCCGGAATGGTAACTGGTGTTCGAGGGCCGGGTGGAGGCTATAAATTGAGTCGCGAGGCAGTAGATATTAATATTGCAGAGATTATTGCCGCTGTTGATGAGCCTGTTGATTCTACCAAGTGTGGTGGAAAAGCGGATTGTCAGGATGGTCAACCTTGTTTAACACACGATTTATGGATGGGCTTGAGTGAGCAAATTCGTACCTATTTAAAAGGTATTAGCTTGGGTGAGGTGTTAGAAAGAGATCAGGTTACCAGGGTTGCTAAAAGACAAGATCAACATACGGAGCATATTGTCAGTATTAAGACAGCAGAAAAAATTGCGGCAGAAGCTTGATAGTAAATGATCTATTTTGATCATAATGCGACAACGCCCGTTGATGAGCGAGTGGTTGCAGCCATGTTGCCCTATTTGACTACATTTTATGGCAACCCCTCCAGTTTATATCGTGCAGGACGAGTGGTGCGTAGTGCCATTGATACCGCAAGAGAACAGGTTGCTGCTTTAGTTGATGCGCAGCCCTCACAGGTTATTTTTACCAGTGGGGGAACAGAAGCCAATAATTTGGCTTTGAATACGGTGAGTATGGATTCTAAAATAGCGGTTTCTGCCGTTGAACATCCCTCAATTATTGAACCGGCTAAAAGATATCATCATTGTATTGAAATTGCGGTCGATAACAATGGTTTAGTCTCTTTACCGAGTATAGAGGCACTTTTTCAACAGACAAATACGCCGGATTTTATCTCTGTGATGATGGCAAATAATGAAAATGGCGTGATTCAAGATATTGCAAGTATTGCTGATTTTTTAAAAACACAACAATGCATCATGCATACGGATGCGGTGCAAGCGGCGGGTAAAATTGCGGTTTCTTTTAATCGCTTAGGCGTTGATTTGATGAGTTTATCGAGTCATAAAATATATGGGCCTAAAGGTTGTGGTGCATTAGTTGTCGATAAACAGGTGAGTCTTGATCCCTTGCTTGTAGGGGGTGGACAGGAAAATAACGGGCGATCAGGGACTGAAAATGTCGCTGCGATTGTTGGTTTTGGTAAAGCGGCAGAGTTGGCTTTATTAGAGCTGGAACAGCGTAAAGCCCATTGTTTGTCATTAAGAGCACAGTTGGAACAAGCTATAAAATGTATTTCGGGGTGTGTGATTTTTGCAGAGAAAGTGGAACGATTACCGAATACCGTGCAATTTGGTGTTAAAGGCTTGAATGGTGAAATGCTGTTGATGCAACTGGATCAAAAAAATATTGCTGTTTCCAGTGGCTCAGCCTGTGCATCGGGAGGCGGTAAAGCAAGTGCTGTATTAACCGCAATGGCTGTTGATGAAAAACTCGCCAAAAGTGCCATTCGTGTCAGTTTGGGTAAAGCAAATACCGCAGCAGAAATCAAACAATTTATTAGCGTATTAAAGTCTTTCGTGATGAAAGCGGAGTGAGAAAAAATGTCAATTATATTAACTGAAAATGCAGCAAAACAAATTAGCAAACAATTAGAAAAACGAGGGTCAGGGATAGGCTTAAAGTTAGGCGTTAAAATTTCGGGCTGTTCTGGTTTTGCTTATGATTTGGCTTACGCGGATGAGCAAACCGAAACTGATGTGGTTTTTGAACAGTTTGGGGTTAAAGTGCTAGTGAGTGCGGGTGATTTGGATAAACTGGATGGTGTTGAATTAGATTATGCCAGAGAAGGCATTAATGAAGCCTTTAAATTTAATAATCCTAATGTCACCGGGCAGTGTGGTTGTGGCGAGAGTTTTTCGGTTTAATCGGATTGAGTTGTAGGTCGGGTTGGTGATGTTCTCGTTCCCACCGTCTTCGGTGGGAACGCAGAAAAGTCAGTAGTAAATTATCGGTTAATTTCTGACATATTAAAAATATAGAAACAAAATCATTATGTTAAATACATTAACCATTAAAGGCTTTAAATCAATTAAATCACTGGAAGATTTTGAGTTAATGCCTCTTAATGTGCTGATTGGCGCTAATGGTGCGGGTAAAAGTAATTTTATAGAGTTCTTTCGTCTGATTTCTGCAATGATGAAACCTGATGGGCTTAAAGAGTTTATTGCAGGTAATGCCGATACCTATTTGTTTGGTGGCGCTAAAAAAACTCAGAGAATTGCCATAAAACTGACATTTGGTCAAAATGGTTATGATTTTGAGTTGGTTCCTACAGGAGAGAGTTTTTTTCTGATTAATAATGAGAAAAGACATTATTTACCCATGAGCACAACTAAGAATTTAGGTAGTGGTAATTTTAATCCACAGCTTTTAAATGATAAGGATAAACAAGATCGTTGGGATAGAAATCCATCATGGCATACCTATAAATCCATTTGTTCTTGGAAAATCTATCATTTGCATGATACCACGAAAGAAGCAGGAATGCGACGTTATCATGATATGGGGCATAATGAGGTTTTACTGACAGATGCAGCTAATATTGCGCCTGTTTTGTACCACCTGAAAGAAAACTATCCAGATGAATATCAAAGTATTAGAGAGACAATACAGGTAGTTATCCCTTTTTTTGATGATTTTATACTTAAGCCTAATAAGGATGAAAATATCCGCTTAGACTGGCGACAAAAAGGTTTGAAAGATTATCCAATGCGTCCTTCTCAATTATCTGATGGAGCGATCCGTTTTATTTGTTTAGCAACGGCTTTATTGCAACCTGACCCTCCCTCAACAATTTTGATTGATGAACCAGAGTTAGGTCTGCACCCTTATGCGATTGAAATTCTGGCGGAGCTTTTTCAAGCGACCGCGGCTTCTGAACGAACGCAGGTTATTATTTCTACACAATCACCGGCTTTAGTGGATTGTTTTCAACCAGAAGATATAATTGTCGTTAATAGAAAAGAGGGAGCATCTGAATTTTTGCGATTAAATGAAACAGAACTCTCGAATTGGCTAGAGGATTATTCTTTAGGTGATCTTTGGCGCAAAAATATCATTTCTGCTAG
>CAYMPX010000185.1:0-5861 GCA_964392135.1 uncultured Methylomarinum sp. | reverse complement strand
AATGTTGGAAAAAACCCCTGAAGGTGAAATGAAAACTGCTTGGCAAGTGCCCGCTGAAAATAGTGAGGGTGTGGGTATTGTTGAAGGTTGGCGTGGTGAAATAGTGACTTATGTGCGCTTTAACAAAGCGAATCAAATTGCACGTTTTTATCCAAGAGACCCCAGTGTTATCAACTGGCCTGCTTTAGAAAAAATTGTATTGAATAATATTGTGCCTGATTTTCCTGTTTGCAATAAATCACTTAATGGCTCCTACTCGGGCCATGACCTATAGGATAGTAAGATGTTAAGACTTTTCGCTAAAACCTTGAAAACAGGTGTGGTGACCGAACGGATTAAAAAACCAAATAATCAAGAATTAGAACAACTGGGTATTAAGATAAAAAACCATATTGATAAACATTTTTCGGGTAGTCTTGCTATACGCGCTGTAGATGCGGGGTCTTGTAATGGCTGTGAATTAGAAATTCATGCACTGAATAATCCGTTTTACGACGTGGAACGTTTTGGTATTCATTTTGTGGCATCACCACGTCATGCGGATGTACTACTGGTAACAGGTCCCGTATCCAGGCATATGCAAACTGCATTGTTACGCACTTATGCTGCAACGCCCAACCCAAAATGGGTGATTGCCGTAGGCGACTGCGCAGTGTGTGGGGGTGAATTTGGTACGTCCTATGCGAGTTGTGGTGCGGTTGAAAATGTTATTCCAGTTGATGTAACAATATCAGGATGTCCGCCAACGCCAGAAACTTTGATAAAAGCTTTGCTGGGTTTTATGAAAACTAATTCTATTTCAGTCTTGTAGCTTCTATCTTTAATGTTTTATTTTCTATAATTTCGACAGCCTGGTATGGGCGTGAGTCCTGTTTTACCATTTATAAGTAAATTTTTCTTTTTTAGCTCGTGCTGCTAAAAATATTCTGCACTTTTTTTAGTTTTATAAGAGGTTCTATTGAAATGGATTTAACAGCTTTTTTGTAAATTGAAATAAAGTATGGCTGGAATAAATAATAAAAACAATGCAGGAGTGTCCACCCTCGTCGCGATAATAGCTTAGGGTAATGAAGCTGTATCAAGGGCGGATACTCCGTGCTGTGGATGAATCAACGGTTATGAGGCCTTAGATTTCTTCGTACAATGCCAGATATTGTTTTGCACTATTTTCCCAGGAAAAATCTTTTTTCATTGCGGCTATTTGAATCTTTTTCCAGGTCTTTTTGTCGTTATACAGTAGTATGCTTCGTTTCATTGCTTCTAATAATGCACCTGAACGGGCTTGTTTAAAAGAAATGCCTGTTGCGGTGTTATTCGCTAAACTTTTAGGTAAAGCATCTTCTATAGTATCTGCAAGCCCACCGGTTTCCCTTACAATAGGAATAGTACCGTAGCGTTGGCTATACATTTGGTTTAAACCACAGGGTTCAAAGCGAGAGGGCATAAGAAATATATCAACACCGGCTTCAATTTGATGGGCTAGTGCTTCATCATAGCCTATAGTAACTGAAATTTTCTTTGGATAAAGGCGTGCAAAATTTAATAATTTTTGTTCAACACTTTTATCACCGCTACCTAATAAAACCAGTTGTAATGGCATGTTGACCATTTCATTCAGACATTCAATAAGCAGATCTATACCTTTTTGTTCGACTAACCGGCTAATTAAACCAAATAAAGGCACTGATTTATTAACAGGGAGTGATGATCTTGCCTGTAATGAGGTTTTATTAATGATTTTATTGGCTAGTGTTTTTGATGAGTAAGGTTCGCTAATACTGCTGTCTGTTTCAGGATTCCACTGATCAAGATCCATTCCATTAATAATACCGCTTAAAATATCATGTTTGTGACTCAATAATCCTTCTAAGCCGTAGCCATATTCGGGTGTTTGTATTTCCAGGGCGTATGTAGGGCTAACGGTAGTAATACGGTTGGCATAAGATAATCCGCCTTTGATAAAAGAAAGCATGTTATGAAACTCAACGCCATCTTGATGCCATAGTTGACTCGGTAAATTAAGTTCAGAAAACGTGGTTGCGGGAAACATGCCTTGATAAGCCATGTTATGAATTGTGAAAACCGAGGCAGGTTTGTTACTTTCAATTGATAATAATGCAGGTACCAGACCTGTTTGCCAGTCATTACAATGGATAACATCCGGCTGCCAGTTCAGGTGCGCTCTATTCATAGAGACTTCAACGATAACCCGACAAAATAAAGCGAAACGTTCGGCAATATTTTCCCAAACGTTTCCTGTTTCATCGACATAGGGATTGCCTGGCGTGTCAAAAAGAGCAGGGCAATCAACTAACCAGACAATAACATTGCTATTAGGTAATTGTGTTTCTAATATATTCGCATCCTGATTATTAACTCGCACTGAGCTAATAAATCGAACCTCTTCTGTTGTTTTTATTGATGGGTAGTTAGGTAAAATAATGCGTATGTCTTGATTAAGTTTATCTAACGCACGAGGTAAGCTACCGGCAACATCGGCTAAACCACCTGTTTTAATTAATGGGTGAACTTCGCTACTGGCAAAAAGTACTTTTTTCATAATTTTAAGATAATACCTGCTAACGGAGGAAGGGTAAGGTTAACTGAATAAGGAAGGTTCATCCACGGTGTGGGTTCTGAAAGAATAACATTGTTCCCCGTATTGCTCCCATTATAAAAATGGGAGTCGGAATTAAATATCTCAGTGTAATTGCCTTCGTCTGGCACACCGATGCGATAGTTCTCTCTAGTAACAGGGGTGAAATTTAATATGATAATTAAATCTTCATTGACTGTTTTCCTGCGATAACTAATGATTGAGTGACTCACATCATGGCAATCAATCCATTCAAAGCCTTGGTCTTCAAAGTCATGTTGAAACAATGCCGAGTGATGGGTGTATATTTTATTTAAATCCTTAACCAGTGTTTTTATGCCATTATGGTTTGGATAATCAAGTACATACCAGTCCAGTGTCTGGTTAAAATTCCATTCAGTACCCTGACCAAATTCACACCCCATAAATAATAGTTTTTTGCCAGGATAAGTGAACATAAAGGTGTAAAGCAGGCGTAAATTAGCAAAGCGTTGCCATTCATCTCCCGGCATTTTATTGATCATGGAACCTTTGCCATGAACGACTTCATCATGAGAAAAAGGCAATACAAAATTTTCAGAGAAAGCATAAAGCATTCCGAAGGTTAAGTTGTCATGATGGTGCATTCTATGTACAGGGTCTTGTTGCATATAAGACAGTATGTCATGCATCCAGCCCATGTTCCACTTCATGGAAAAGCCGAGTCCTCCAGTCCAGGTGGGACGTGTAACTTGTGGCCAGGAGGTGGATTCTTCGGCAATAACCACCGTACCTGGGTGTTGTTCGTGGGTAATTGAATTCATGTGGCGCATGAAGTCAATAGCTTCCAGGTTTTCATTCCCGCCATGAATATTGGGAATCCAGTCATCTGCTTCACGGGAATAGTCTAAATAAAGCATGGATGCTACCGCATCAACTCTTAATCCGTCAAGGTGATACTCTTCTAACCAGAAATTAGCGCTCGCAAGTAAAAAGTTTTTTACTTCATTGCGACTGTAGTTATAGATCAGTGTTCCCCAGTCCCTATGTTCCCCTTTTTTGGGATCTTCATGTTCATAAAGCGCAGTGCCATCAAAGTTAGCGAGTGCAAAAGTATCTTTGGGGAAGTGGGCGGGTACCCAGTCGAGAATAATAGCAATATCATTTTGGTGGCATACATCGACAAAATAACGGAAATCATCCGGTGTTCCGTGGCGACTGGTAGGCGCAAAGTACCCTGTTGTTTGATATCCCCATGAAGCGTCAAGAGGGTGCTCAGTAATCGGCAGTAACTCAATATGAGTAAAGCCCATCTCTTTTACATAATCGACTAATTCAATAGCAAATTCTCTGTAATTAAGAAAATTACCTTGCACATCTCGTCGCCAGGAGCCCAGGTGAACTTCGTAAATAGACATGGCTTCGTGCATCCAGTCATGTTGTTTACGCTGTTCCATCCAGCTACTGTCTAGCCATTGGTAATGCGTTTCATTGCATACGATAGAGGCTGTTTGCGGGCGAAATTCAAATTGTTGACCATAGGGATCGGTTTTGAGCAGGATCTGGTGCGTTTGACGATTTAGAATTTCAAATTTGTAGCTGCAGCCTGCTGCAAGCCCCGGGATAAATATTTCCCAGATGCCTCCACTTAGGCTACGCATGGAGTGACAGCGACCATCCCAGCGATTAAAGTCTCCAACCACACTGACTCTTTGCGCATTAGGTGCCCAAACAGCAAAATAAACCCCTTTAATATCATCAATTATTTTTAAATGCGCCCCTAATTTTTTATAAATATGCCAATGGTTTCCTGAGGAAAAAAGGTGCTGATCAAATTCAGGCAGGATAGCACCAAAGTCATAAGGGTCATAGGATAAATGTTTGTTACCCTCTTTATCAATAATTGCCAGTTGATAATGTTCTGGAAGATTGTTTTTTTTTGTTTGATATTGAAAGAAATCTGTTTCAGGTATTCGTTCTAAAGCGGGACCTTTAACATTCAGGTTAATGGATTCAGCATAAGGCGCATAAATAGTGAGAGTGGTTACTTTAGCTTCTTTGTGGCGACCTAAAACTGAAAATGGATTATGATGTTTTGCTTCCGTAATACGAATTAAATCTGTGTTAAGTTGATCTTTTTTATTTTTTTTGTTCACTTTGCAATGCCCCATGAGAGTGGATTGTAGTAGAATGACTTTCAGCGAATGTTATCAAATTTCCAGGTTGAAGATTAAATAAATTGAAAGATATTTTTTTAGTCGCTAAGAAAATTTGTGTCTTTGCCTAAATAACAATAAAGATAATAGTCCTATTCTAAAAAAATAAGGGGATATATATGTCAGATTCAAAAAATCCACATCATGAACGTTTTGTTAGTCAATTGACTCGCAGTACGGTTGCTTTAATTTTGGCGGGTGGTCGTGGTTCGCGTTTACATCAAATGACAGATTGGCGCGCAAAACCGGCAGTGCCTTTTGGTGGTAAATTCCGGATTATTGATTTTCCTTTATCAAATTGTATAAACTCCGGAATACGTAAGATTGGTATTTTGACGCAATATAAAGCAGACCCGTTAATTAAGCATATTCAACAAGGATGGGGTTTTTTAAGGGGTGAATTTGGAGAATTTGTCAATTTGATGCCTGCCCAACAGACAGCGCAAGGTGGTGGTTGGTATGAAGGTACGGCTGATGCTATTTATCAAAGTATTGATATGCTACATAGGGAGAATTCTGAGCATGTTTTGATTCTTGCGGGTGACCATATCTATAAAATGGATTATGGTGCTATGTTGGCAGATCATGTGGATAAGGGTGCTGATTTAACCATCGGTTGTCTTGAGGTTTCACTGGATGAGGCAAAAGACTTTGGGGTTATGCATGTCAATGAAAACAGACAAGTTCATGCGTTTGTTGAAAAACCTGCTAATCCGCCTGCAATTCCGGGGCGTTCGGATATTGCATTAGCATCAATGGGGATTTATGTTTTTAATACCGAATTTCTGATTGAACAGTTGATTAAAGATGCTGAAACACCCGGTTCAACGAGAGACTTTGGGCATGATATTATTCCGTCGGTGATTGATGGTTATACGGTTAATGCCTATCCATTTTTAAATTTACAGGGCGAGCAAAGTTATTGGCGCGATGTAGGTACCCTCGATGCTTATTGGTCGGCTAATATGGAGTTGATTGGGGTGGATCCCGATTTGAATTTATATGATAAAACATGGTACATCCTCGAGGTATGCGAAGTAGCTCTCGTCGAAAAGGCCGATGTCTTCTAG
>CAYMPX010000184.1:0-5861 GCA_964392135.1 uncultured Methylomarinum sp. | reverse complement strand
ATGCCGTCAGCAGCAGAAACCAGTAGGCAGTAGCGATACATACCTGCTCTTGAGTAATCAGGAATCACCGTTCCTTTAGGTCGGTGAGGACGTCAATTTGAAACTCTACTAGCTACTGAAAATTAAAAGTATGGGATAAGGAAAACGTGCATAAAATAACCTCGACAACCCGCTTGCCTTTATGCCCGTCTTCCGCGTTATAGAAATAGTTAGTAGCCTGCTATGCGCTTATTTCTACGCCTTGAATACGAACATAACTACTATGCCAGGTACCGAATTTATTTCGTGAGAAGTATAAATAGAATGATGCCTTACCCCCGAGTTCAGGTTATTTTAGATAGCTTCGTTCCCTGTTTCCCCTGTTCTAATTCTTAGAACTTGCTCAAGACTGGAAACAAATATTTTGCCATCGCCAATTTTTCCAGTATTTGCCGCTTTAACAATTGATTCAATAGCCAGATCAACAATATCGTCCGCGACAGCTATTTCCAGCTTAACTTTAGGTAAAAAATCAACAACATACTCTGCACCACGATAAAGCTCTGTATGTCCTTTTTGGCGACCAAATCCTTTTACTTCAGTCGCTGTTACACCTGCCACGCCAATTTCAGACAAGGCCTCTCTAACATCATCAAGTTTAAATGGCTTTATTATTGCTGTTATTAATTTCATATTATTCCTCGTCGAATGATTATAAAGCCCATAAAAGGCTGTTTTGCAAACATGGCCACCGCAAGCAACTATAGCTGCACCAAACAACCATACCAGTTTAGAGTAAAAATGTCAGACTCAGTTATTCCCAGCCTCTTAATTCGCACCGATTAAAGTAGAAAAACACGTCCTTCTGTTTCATTCAACAAACATTCAATTCAAACGAAGCATTTAATATGCCAGCAACCTTTAGCGTCCAAACCCAACTATTCAGCTCTTTCTTTAACCCCGGAAACCCCATATTGGTGCGTAACACTGCAATATCGCACCAATATGAGACAACATAGACCAATCAATGATAGAAATGTTGGCCACTTTAAAGCAGAAACCGATAACACCAGAACCGTCTCCGGGTGACAGCCTACTATAATGATGCTCACACGCTACGGCAACTTTATCAACCACCTTCTCACCCAGCCATAAGCAAGGAAAAATCCTCTGATTACTGGCATTAGTTACAAAAAAAATGGTATGGTTACAGAAGTTTGTTAAAAGCAACTAAAATAAAAACAACCCCATCGGAGACAAAGTAAATGTCAGTAGAAAATGTTCTTAAAATGATCCAAGATAACGATGTTCAATTCGTTGACTTTCGTTTTTGTGATACACGCGGCAAAGAGCAGCATGTCACATTCCCTGCGCATACCATTGATGAAGACACTTTTGAAGAAGGCAACATGTTTGATGGCTCTTCAGTTGCTGGCTGGAAAGGTATCAATGAATCTGACATGATTTTAATGCCAGATCCATCAACGGCTGTTCTTGACCCATTTTTTGACGACACCACCTTAATCTTGCGTTGCGACATTATCGAGCCTAAAGATATGCAAGGCTACGAACGTGACCCACGCTCTATCGCAAACCGTGCAGAAGCCTATATGCAATCAACAGGTATTGCTGACAATGCATACTTCGGTCCTGAAAATGAATTTTTCGTGTTCGATGATGTACGCTGGAATACCGATATGGGTAGCTGCGGCTACAAAATTGATTCTGAAGAAGCGGGCTGGAATTCAGAAAAAGTCTATGAAGATGGCAATATTGGACACCGCCCTGGCATAAAAGGCGGTTACTTCCCTGTTCCTCCGGTTGATTCTTTACAAGACATGCGTTCAGCTATGTGTCTGGTGCTTGAGGAAATGGGACAAACCACAGAAGTACACCATCATGAAGTAGCAACTGCCGGGCAATGTGAAATTGGTACCAAATTTAACACATTAGTTAAAAAAGCGGACGAAGTTTTAGAATTAAAATATGTTGTTGCTAACATTGCTCACGCATACGGCAAAACTGCGACTTTCATGCCCAAACCTCTGGTTGGTGATAATGGTAACGGCATGCACGTTCACCAATCTCTATTCAAAGAGGGAGAAAATCTATTCTCAGGTGACTTATACGGTGGCTTGTCTGAAACGGCTTTATACTACATCGGCGGTATCATCAAACATGCAAAAGCACTTAATGCTTTTGCTAACGCATCAACGAACAGCTATAAACGTTTAGTCCCTGGTTTTGAAGCACCTGTTATGCTTGCATACTCTGCACGTAACCGTTCTGCATCAATTCGTATCCCTTTTGTTAACAATCCAAAAGGTCGTCGTATTGAATTGCGTTTTGGTGATTCAACCGCGAATCCTTACTTATGCTTCGCTGCAATGTTAATGGCTGGCTTGGACGGCATCCAAAACAAAATCCACCCAGGCGATGCGATGGACAAGGATTTATACGACTTACCACCAGAAGAAGAAAAAGCGATTCCACAAGTTGCTGTTTCTTTTGACGAAGCATTAAAGGCACTCGATGAAGACCGTGAATTCTTGACACGCGGTGGCGTATTCACTGACGATGTAATTGATGGCTACATTGATTTAAAAATGGAAGAAGTGACACGCCTACGCATGAGCACGCACCCTGTAGAATTTGACATGTACTACAGCTTGTAACAAACTCTCTTACAAAAGTGTGTAATAAAACGCCCCTTTATTGGGGCGTTTTTCGTTTAAGCCAAAATATCAGCCCCCTTTTTTAATGGCATCTAAAAACCGTAAATATCTCTTTTTATTCATTTCCTGGACGTTTAATCTGTGTCGAAAATCCCCGAGGATTACCTGCACGGTTTTAATCTTCGCTGCAGGTTGGTACGCCTATGAAGTTAAAGTTGCTCGTCCTGCCTTAAGCTTTCAAGGCATCCCTCAAACACAAAATTGGCAGCAGCCTTTCCACTGGTTTAGAACACTGCGTAACGATGCTTTTATGTTGGGTTATTCAGATCTACGTGGCAATCCTTTATGGGTTAGCTATAAAATCAACCCTGTTAGCCCGAAAGCTAAACGCCTCTCACGTCCGCAACGCTTCACTAAAGACTGGCGTACCATTAATCCTGTTACCCACGATGATTACCTCAAGAGCGGTTATGATCGAGGACACATGGCACCTAATTACGCGATTAGCCGTCTTTACGGAAAACAGGCGCAACTTGATAGTTTTTTGATGAGTAACATTACCCCTCAAAGACCTCATCTGAATCGAAAATTATGGCAACGCCTGGAAGAAGTTGAAATCAATCATTTTGCTCATTTAGGTAAAGAGCTCTGGGTTTTTACCGGCCCCATATTTAAAGGCAAAACCAAACGTTTAAAAAATGCCTGGAATGTTGAAATACCTAATGCATTTTATAAAATTTATGCCTTACCTCGCGCAACAGGAAAGCCTAAGTTACTGGCCTTTTTAATGCCCCAAAAAGTGAAAGGCAATGAACCTCTCACTCAGTTTTTAACCACGGTAGACACTATAGAAAAACTAACAGGTCTGGATTTCTTTGCTGATTTAGATGATGCGATAGAAAACCAGCTGGAAGCAAAAATAGAGCCTGCCAGCTGGCAATTAAAAAAAGTAGCCCGGCTACCCTCCCGGTATTGATATTATTGGCTACTAGATAATCTAGTAGTACTAAAAAACCTCTATAACACGCCACCAGTCCAACAGTTTAATGCAACCAACACCTTCAATTTCCCGTATAGCGCTAACCGCCGGCGAACCTGCCGGTATTGGTCCAGACCTGTGCATCCAGCTTGCTCAAAATAAACAAGCGTGCGAGCTAATCATCATAGCCGACCCTGAACTTTTAGTTCAGCGTGCCACACAGCTTAACAGCACACTATCCATTGATTTATTCGATGCCACCCGCCTGCCTAAAATAAATAACCCAGGCTCCATCACCGTGTTACCTGTTCCTCTTAAAAGCCATGTCATTTGTGGACAATTAAATGCAGATAACAGCCACTATGTAACAGAAACCATCAAAATTGCCACACAAGGCTGCCTGGATAATACATTTGATGCCATGGTGACTGCACCCGTGCATAAAGGCATTATTAATGATGCCAATATTGCCTTTAGTGGACACACTGAATTTATTGCAGACATTACCGGAGGGCATCCCGTGATGATGCTGGCGACCCCGGGTTTACGTGTTGCTCTCACCACCACTCACCTACCCTTATCCGCAGTCAGTGCTGCAATCACTGAAGACTGTTTACGCAATGTTATTACCCTGCTAGACCGGGAGTTACGCCAGCGCTTTTCCTTAGCGAATCCCAAAATTCTGGTCTGTGGGCTGAATCCTCACGCAGGTGAAAGTGGACATTTAGGCAGGGAAGAAATAGAGGTTATTGAACCCACGTTAAATAGTTTAAGAAAACAAGGCATTAATCTACACGGACCATTACCCGCCGATACGTTATTTACCCCAAAATATCTTGAGTCAGCAGATGCGGTTTTAGCCATGTATCACGACCAGGGGTTACCTGTCCTTAAACACATGGGGTTTGGTCAAGCGGTAAATATCACCCTGGGCTTACCGATTATTCGAACCTCTGTAGATCACGGTACCGCTCTCGACCTGGCAGGAACAGGCAATGCCAATTTAGGCAGTTTAGAATTTGCAATTAAAACAGCACGCGACATGATAATGGACAAATAAAGAAATTAATCCTGTTTAAAAACAAAACAACTACAATATGATTCAATATACCCAATGAGAAAAACATAGATGACAACACATAAAGCCCGCAAACGTTTTGGCCAAAATTTCTTACAAGATCATAATGTTATCTATAATATCCTGTCAAATATTCAAGCAAATAACAATGAGCATTGGGTAGAAATTGGCCCTGGATTGGGTGCAATTACTGACCCATTACTTAAAAAAAATATTACCTTAGATGTAGTTGAGTTAGATAGAGATCTGGTGCTTTTTCTGAGCGACAAGTTTAAACAGCAAGCAAACTTTACTATCCACAGTGCCGATGCGCTTAATTTTGATTTTGCTGCGCTGGCAAAAGATAATGAAAAATTACGTATTATTGGCAACCTGCCTTACAATATATCGACCCCCTTATTATTTCACCTGTTAGAAAGTGCCTATTGCATTGCAGACATGCACTTTATGCTACAAAAAGAAGTCGTTGATCGTATTTGTGCTGAACCTGGATCAAAAAAATATGGTCGCCTTAGCGTAATGATTCAATATTATTGCGATACAGAATTCGTTTTTGATGTGCCACCAGAAAGTTTTAATCCTATTCCTAAAGTCATGTCATCTATCGTAAAGCTAACACCTCATCTAAAGCCACCGGTAGACATTGAGGATATTAAAAAACTAAAAAAAGTAGTTACAACCGCTTTTTCTCAACGCCGAAAAACCATTCGAAATTCACTTAAAAAACTGATTACAGAAGAACAAATTGTTGAGCAAGGCATTAACCCAACACTCAGAGCCGAATCCATTTCACTGGCTGAGTTTGCAAAATTAAGCTATCTAGTTGAATTATAAGGCTGCGACAAACTGTCACGCGACGATTTGTCACATTTTCAAACACCTTGTTTGTCGATAGAATAGCGACAACTTAATGTTTCCCCTCCTGATGAGGGTGTTCATTGTAGTTTTTCCTGAAAATTACTCTCAATGCGGCCTAACAGCCGCATTTTTTTTGCCTGCGCGTTATTCACCTATAAAAATGCCCTTTTTTTAATTTATAGCTCACACATTGATGCAAAACTTAGCTATGATAAAGCTGTAAAACTGATAATAAGGGTCAACTACCCCTGAGCTAAAGACTCAGGGGCTTGGATCGTGAGGTTCAAGATAG
>CAYMPX010000183.1:0-5891 GCA_964392135.1 uncultured Methylomarinum sp. | reverse complement strand
TTTTTATTGGCAAAGTTGCGATGTATAAAAACCTAGTGCTTTACTATGGAATTAAATAGGACTAAAATAGTCCTCATTAGATGGAGGGGTCATGTTAAAACTGAGTAAATTAACGGATTATGCAACGGTTATTTTGAGTTATATGGCAAAAGATCAAAGCACTATGCACGCTACATTAGAGATTGCTGAAGCCACGGGTATTGCTCAGCCTACGGTGAGTAAAATTCTTAAATCGTTAATGAAAGCGAAGGTTTTAACCTCTGTGAGAGGTGCGAAAGGGGGGTATTTGCTTGCAAGGTCTGCTGATAAAATTACCGTCGCTACCGTTATTAGTGCCTTGGAAGGGCCTATTGCATTAACTGAGTGCAGTGCGTCTCATAAAAACTGTGAGCAGGCAACCGGTTGTGAAATCCAGGGAAACTGGGGGTTAATTAATCAAAAAGTATTGAATGCGCTGGAGTCTGTGACTTTAGCGGATATGGTTGCTCCCGCGAAACAGCCAGAAGAAATTATAATCCCCGTCAGTAGTTTATATAGATAGAGGTATTTTATGTCATCAAGTGCAATAGAAATAGAAAACCTGATTGCTCAAGAGTACAAGCAAGGGTTTGTGACAGATATAGAGGTAGAAACTTTTCCGCCGGGTTTGGATGAACAGGTGATTGCCAAGCTATCAAAGATTAAGAATGAGCCAGAGTTTATGCTGGAATACCGGTTAAAGGCATTTCGTCATTGGCAAACGATGAAGTCACCTGACTGGGCGCAATTGA
Source organism: uncultured Methylomarinum sp. (assembly GCA_964392135.1). Lineage (GTDB taxonomy): Bacteria > Pseudomonadota > Gammaproteobacteria > Methylococcales > Methylomonadaceae > QPIN01. The sequence goes on along the minus strand of CAYMPX010000183.1, from coordinate 5,121 downwards.
ATATTGAACCGATTGATTATCAGGCCATTAGTTATTATTCAGCACCTAAAAAAGATTCGGAAAAGCCTCAAAGCCTTGATGAAGTGGATCCTGAATTATTAGAGACCTATAAGAAACTGGGTATTCCTCTGGATGAACAAGAGCGTTTAGCTGGGATTGCTGTTGATGCCGTTTTTGACAGCGTGTCTGTTGCTACCACATTTAAGGGTAAGTTAAAAGAGGTGGGGGTGATTTTTTGTCCTATTTCCGAAGCCTTGCAGGAATATCCTGAATTAGTAAAACAATATTTAGGTACAGTTGTTCCCGCATCCGATAATTTTTTTGCGGCTTTAAATGCGGCCGTATTTACCGATGGTTCGTTTGTTTATATTCCAAAAGGGGTACGTTGCCCAATGGAATTATCCACCTACTTTAGAATTAATGCGGCCAACACAGGACAATTTGAACGCACCTTGATTATTGCTGAAGAAGATAGCCATGTCAGTTATTTGGAAGGCTGTACTGCACCGATGCGTGATGAAAACCAATTACATGCCGCTGTGGTTGAACTGGTGGCAATGAAAAATGCAGAAATTAAATACTCGACAGTACAAAACTGGTATCCGGGCGATGAAAATGGCGTGGGTGGTATTTATAATTTTGTGACTAAACGTGCAGAGTGTCGTGGCGACAACTCTAAAGTGTCCTGGACACAGGTCGAAACCGGTTCAGCAATTACCTGGAAGTATCCGAGTTGTGTTTTATTAGGCGATAATTCCGTTGGTGAGTTTTACTCGGTCGCATTGACTAATAATTATCAGCAAGCCGATACCGGTACTAAAATGATTCATATCGGTAAAAACACCCGGAGTACCATTATTTCAAAAGGTATTTCAGCGGGTAAAGCGCAAAACACCTATCGTGGTCTGGTTAAGGTGGCTAAAAGTGCAGAACATGCACGTAACTATACCCAGTGTGATTCCTTGTTAGTCGGTGATAAATGTGGCGCGCATACCTTTCCGTATGTGGAGGTTAAACAGCCCTCTGCACAAGTAGAGCATGAAGCGACCACCTCTAAGATTAGTGAAGATCAGTTGTTCTTTTGTCAGCAACGTGGCATATCAGCAGAAGATGCGGTGTCTATGATTGTCAATGGCTTTTGTAAAGAAGTATTTAAAGAGCTGCCGATGGAATTTGCCGTAGAAGCACAGGCTTTATTAGGTATTAGCCTGGAAGGTTCGGTAGGTTAAATAACTGGAAATAAAAATGTAGGTTGGGCTGGCTTATCAAGCACAGTGAGATAAGCTAGCCCAACATTTAGCCCGCAGTATCCGCATTATGTGCGGGAAAAAGACAAAACAGGAAAATAGAATGCTTAAGATAGAAAACCTTCATGTTAGCGTGGGTGATAACCCCATTCTTAAAGGGCTTGATTTAGAAATTAAACCGGGTGAAGTTCACGCCATTATGGGACCTAACGGTGCCGGTAAAAGTACCTTGTCTCATGTACTTTCAGGAAAGCCAGGTTATACCGTTACCGAAGGCAAAGTGACTTATCAGGGCAAAGATCTATTAGATATGGCACCTGAGATGAGAGCGCGTGAAGGTATTTTTTTAGCTTTTCAATACCCTGTGGAAATACCCGGTGTGAGTAATATCTATTTGTTAAAAGCCGCATTAAATTCAATTCGTAAGCATCAGGGGCTGGATGAGGTTGATGCGATGGACTTTTTAACCCTGGTTAAAGATAAAATTAAATTATTGCAAATGGATGAAAAATTTTTATACCGTGCGGTTAATGAAGGTTTTTCCGGTGGTGAGAAAAAACGTAATGAGATTTTACAGGCTGCCATTTTAGAACCTGATATGTGTATATTGGACGAGACAGACTCGGGTTTGGATATTGATGCGTTAAAAATTGTCGCTGATGGGGTTAATTCTTTACGTTCAGCGGAGCGTTCATTCTTAATGATTACCCATTATCAACGTTTATTAGATTACATAAAACCTGATTTTGTACATGTATTAGCGCATGGTCAAATTGTTAAGTCCGGTGGGCCAGAATTAGCGCTAAAGCTGGAAGCCAAAGGCTATCAGTGGGTTGAAGGGCAGGCAGCATAATGACAAGTCGTTATATCGCTGAATATGAAAAGATAGCTAATGTATTGCCAGGACAATCAGTTGATTGGCTAAAAGCACTAAGAACAGAGGCTTTTGGTTGTTTTTCTGAACAGGGCTTCCCTTCATTAAGGGATGAAGACTGGCGTTATACCAATATTTCTGCCATAGAAAAAAAATTATTTTCACCGCAGTTAGCCACAGAAGTCGCGACAGTTGATGACGATTTTTTAAATAACTATCGATTAGATGATGCCTGGACTATCGTGCTGGTAGATGGGTGCTATTCTCCTGCGCTGTCTTCATTAGAGGGATTGTCTGATACTATTTCTGTGCTTGGTATGGCCAATGCGCTGGAGCAAAAACCAGAGGTACTACAGCCGTATTTATCTAAAGCGGTGAGTAATGACAAACATAGCTTTGTGGCATTTAATACGGCCTGGTTTAGTGATGGCTTATTTGTCCATATTCCTGCCAGTAAAGTCGTCGAAAAGCCTATTCAGCTATTGCATGTGGTGACACAGGCCGAATGTTTAGCAAGCATTCGTAATGTATTGGTGATTGATGAAATGGCAGAAGCGAATGTGATTGAAACATTTGTCGGGGTTGATGATGCCTATTTAACGGCTGCTGTCACCGAAGTATTCGTTGGTAAAAATGCCAGTTTAAGCTTATACAAAATGCAAGGCGAAGGGGATAAGGCGTATCATTTTGGTGGCACGTATGTAAAGCAAGCACGAGATAGTCGCTTTAATCATCATAATTTTGCTTTTGGTGGTTTGTTAGCTAGAAATGATATACATATTGATTTAGACATTGCCTCAGAATGTGATCTAAATGGCTTGTATTTAGGCATTAAGCGCCAACATATTGATAATCATACCCGTATTAATCACTTGCAGCCTCATGCAACCAGTAGAGAGCTGTACAAAGGCGTAATGAATCAGCGGGCAAGAGGTGTCTTTCAAGGTCTGGTTTTTGTTGCTGAAGACGCACAAAAAACAGATTCGGAAATGAATAACCGTAATCTACTGTTATCGAATGATGCAGAAGTAGATACCAAACCGCAGTTAGAAATTTATGCCGATGATGTAAAATGTGCGCATGGTGTCACGGTAGGGCAACTGGATGAAAAATCAATTTTCTATTTGCAATCACGTTGCCTTGATGAAGAAACCGCTAGAAACATGCTGACTTTTGCATTTGCCAATGAAATGGTAGATAAAGTGAGGCTAAAGGGCTTGCGTGAGGTGTTGTTGGGACAATTACTAAAACGCTTTCCTCAGTCGGATGTTGATAAGGCCTGGTTATAATCCCTACTTTCTAAATGATATAGCAAACGTTTAAAATCCAGAGATAACACAATAAAACATGACCACATTTCCCGTAGAAAAAATACGCGCTGATTTTCCTATTTTAAAACAAAAAATTCGTAACAAACCGTTAATTTATTTGGACAATGCCGCAACCTGTCAAAAACCTCAGGCGGTGATTGACAGTATTTCTCATTTATATATGCATGAATATGCCAATGTTCATCGTGGCGTGCATATGCTGAGTGTCAAAGCGACGGATCGTTATGAAGGGGCAAGAGAAAAGGTTAAACACTTTATCAATGCGAAAAGTACCAAAGAAATTATCTTTGTTAAAGGCACAACAGAAGCGATTAATCTGGTTGCACAGACTTTTGGTAAAGCCAATATCAAGCAGGGTGATGAGATATTAATCACTGCGATGGAGCATCATTCAAATATTGTGCCGTGGCAAATGCTTTGTGAACAAACGGGCGCGGTATTAAAAGTAGCACCCATTAATTTACAGGGTGAGCTGATTATTGATGAATTTGAAAAATTAATCAGTGATAAAACCAAACTGGTTTCTGTTGTTCACATGTCTAATGCTTTAGGCACCATCAACCCGGTTAAAAAAATTATTGCCGCAGCTAAAGCTAAAAACATCCCGGTTTTATTAGATGGCGCGCAAGCAATTCCGCACATGCCGGTTGATGTGCAGGCACTGGATTGTGATTTTTATGCCTTCTCTGGACATAAACTGTACGCCCCCTCAGGTATTGGTGTGTTATATGGAAAACAAGCATTACTAGAAGCCATGCCTCCGTATCAAGGGGGGGGCGATATGATTCGTAAAGTCACTTTTGAACAGACTGAATATAATACGTTGCCCTATAAATTTGAAGCGGGTACGCCCAGTATTGCGGATGTTGTTGGTTTAGGCGCGGCGATTGATTTCCTAACAGAAATAGGTATGGATGCGGTTGCGGATTATGAAGCCGAATTATTGGATTATGCCACTGAAAAGGCAAAACAAATAGAAGGCTTGAGAATTATTGGGGAAGCAAAAGAAAAAGGTGCTATTTTATCGTTTGTGTTAGATAAAATTCATCCGCATGATATTGGTACCATGCTGGATAGTCTGGGTGTTGCAGTGAGAGCGGGACATCATTGTGCCATGCCTGTGATGGACTTTTTTGAAGTGCCTGCAACCGCAAGAGCCTCTTTTGCAATGTATAATACCAAACAAGAAATTGATGTGTTAATGAACGGAATAGAACAACTGATAGAGGTATTTGGCTAATGTTTGATGATTTAAGAGATCTTTATCAAGAGGTAATTTTTGATCACAATAGAAACCCGCGTAACTTTAGGGTGATGGACAATGCAGACCGTGAAGTAGAAGGTTTTAACCCTTTATGTGGTGACAGATTAACCTTGTTTTTGAAAATGGACGGTGATGAAATTATCGATGCCAGTTTTCAAGGTTCAGGGTGCGCTATTTCTACTGCATCAGTCTCGCTAATGACTCAAATTGTTAAAGGTAAAACGGAAGCGGAAGCGGAAGCCTTGTTTAAACAATTCCATGAAATGACCACTGGCAAAGAAGACGATGTTAACCTGGAAGCCATAGGCAAACTTGCTGTATTAGCCGGAGTCAGAGAATATCCAGCACGGGTTAAATGTGCAACATTAGCCTGGCATACGCTAGATGCTGCATTAAAAAATAAAG